>JAGQZQ010000001.1:24557-157802 GCA_020435415.1 Flavobacteriales bacterium | reverse complement strand
TGCGGCGGAGGCGGAACCGGTGGCGTTGGCCCTGGTAAAACCTCGGATGATATCACTGAAGAGATATCTGCCAATACCGGCATCAATATCTTCCCGAACCCGACCAGCCATTCGGTGATGATCGCTACCGGCAGCGAACTGAACAACGCTACCCTTCAGGTCTTCGACATGACCGGTAAGATGGTATTTGAGAAATCATATGAAACCTTCAACAATGCTGAGCTCAACCTCAGCGATCAGCCCAAAGGCATTTATATGGTGAAGATCACCTCACCCGATCAGGTATATACGGAAAAGGTGATCAAGGAGTAGTTGGGATTTCGTTAAACAAAAAGAAAAGGAGGGGTTCACAGTGAGCCCCTCCTTTTTTTGTCTTCAAAGAATCCGATCTTAGCAACATGTGCAATGATATGGAGATAAGATCCAAGACGGTCAACCACTCAATATTCCTGCTTACAACCGCCATATTCGCAGGACTGCTTCTGCCGTTTCTGGTGATGGATGGAATGTTCCTTGATGGTATCACCTACAGCGCCATAGCAAATAACATGGCCCGGGGTTTTGGTTCTTTCTGGCATCCGCACTATACACAAACCCTTTACCCTGATTTTCATGAACAACCTTCACTGGCACTAGGCATTCAGGCCTTGTTCTTTAAAGTGATCGGTGAAAGTATTTACGTTGAGCGGTTTTACTCACTTCTCACAGCTGTACTTAGTGCATACGGGATTACGTGCTGCTGGAAACTGTTCACTGAAAATGAAGACGGAAATATTCGTTTGATGTACTGGCTCCCGATATGCCTATGGATTCTCACCCCATTGGTATTCTGGTCTCATCAGAACAACTTGTTGGAAAACACCATGGGGGTATTCACCATTTTTTCCGCCTTTTTATATGCGAATGCCTATCTCAAAGACAAATTACTTTTGTTGATACCCGCAAGTCTGTGTGTAGTGATGGCATTCTTTACAAAAGGATTTGCAGGGCTTTTTCCGCTGATAACCCCAGCACTGCTTGTGTTATGTTTCCGCCAGCACAAATGGAAAAAGGCGGCGCGTTTTATGATCATTGCGGCAATCATTCCACTCTGTATATTCAGCCTTATCCTGCTTATCTTTTCATCCGGCATAGATCACCTGGAAGCATACTTCCACACACATGTGATCCCTGCACTAAAAAATGAACGGGAAATCACCACCGATCATCGGCTTCAGATTATTGGATCTCTACTTATGGAGTTGACACTTCCCCTTACTTTGCTACTCGTTATCCTGCCATTTCGTCGTCCCTTAAAAAGTCACTTTCAGACTTCAATCACAAGAAAGGGCCTGTTCTTTTTATTTATCGGTATGGCTGCCTCCCTCCCTTTAATGATCAGTCTTAAACAACGTACATTTTATCTTGGTCCTTCCATCCCGTTTTACATCCTGGCTGTCTGTACAATCATAGCACCGGTTATCGCTGGCCCGGTAAATCAACTCCGACCTCTGATTCAAAAACGTATACGATCTGCCGCCTTAGTATTATGGTTAGCGGTTATCCTCACTTCCTTTTACAACATAGGCAGATACTCCCGCGACAAACAAAAATTGGAAGACATTCATAAGATCATCACAGAAATTCCGCCAGGCACCATCATTGGTACAACATCAGATATAAGTACCAACTGGAGCACGGTAGCGTATTTTAGCAGACTTGGCCATCTCAGTCTGGATGCAGATCACATACATCCATATTTGCTAACCCTGACAGGAGCACCACTCCGGGAAAATCACGCCGGAGAATATATTGAACTGGAATTGGGATTACAGATGTTTCGACTCATGAAACAATCCAACGGTGACTAACGTGAAAGATTAGCAAATCGTTAAATCTACCCCCCCGGTATACAATCAGCGCCAGGCAATGCCTTACTTTCGCGGCAAAATTGATTGCTATGAAACTCCGTGGTTTGCTTTTTATTACCGGCCTGCTTCTGACAGCGGCCGTTCATGCACAGTCCCCTTCCCTCAAAGACATGGCCAATGGATTTATCTGGGAGAAGGAAAGTTCCAAAAAGTTCCGCTGCGTAGCAGTTAGTCAGGACTTCTCCTATAATGGAAAAAACATCACGAAGAACTTTGAGGTCACCAGGCCCGGAGACTACTTCACGGCGGTCTTTCGGAAATATGAAGACAAGGATTCACCGTTACATGAAGTCATCCTCCTAAACGGATCGGAAGTAAAGATGTCAAAGCCACTGACCAGTCACGAAGGACTCGGCGTGTACTTCGAAGGAAACGAATACCACTTCGAAAAGACAGGCACATATGCCATTGAAACCCTACTCGACTCAAAGTATATGAGAGAGGTGATCACCCTGGTGTTTTATATGATCCCTGAGACCGATTCCGTTCCGGATGAAATTTCACCCATGCTTTTGCCTGAAATGATCACTTCGAACGAACAGTTGGCCGAAGATGCCGTTAACGATTTTATAGGAAAGTTCGAGCAAAGCCAGGGTTGGACGGTGATAGCTTATCATGCAGATGGGGTAAGCAACGGTTCGGTCACGCTGAATCATTCGATCACCGCGGATAAGGAATATAAACTGGTGGTCGCTAATGTCAAAGCCGTTTCAGGAAACGTTTCATCCGAAGACCAGCAAGATATTGTCATACCCGCCGCTTCCAATGAAGGCACCTGGAAATTCGGAGGAAGTGAAATATCCATTCAAACCTGGGATTTTAAAACAAAGAACAACGCGGAGCAAGCAACGCTTACGATGTCATTTGGCAATACCGAACCAGCAACCGGTCGCCCCTATGTGTTCCTGTGCGCTCAAAACACCCTGGAAAGCGCCCTCACCAAAACCGACGGACGGTTTCTCAACAACATCGCCGCCAAACGCACAGAGGAGTTTCTGAATAAAAGTGAAAATGAAAGCGGACGCATTTCCGAGTAAGGCCTTGTTTTAGTACCCGTTCAAATCAAATATGCGGGCGTCCGGATTGTGGGTATTGAAATAGCCATAACCTCCCACCACATTTGTCGGATAGTTGATGGGCTCCCCGGTGATCTGATTGAGAATATTTCCGGACTTCTTGTACGCGTGTAAAAAACTAAAATAACCTTCACTGATATTGGAAAGCACCACCGCGATGGTATCCTGCAAACCGATGTTCTCCAGCTGTACCGTCGCTTCGTATTTGCCGTTCTCAAAAAGTTTATCAGACAATAAATCCACATCCCGGAGTTGGTTAGACCCCCTGGTGAAGTAATCACTCAAATCCAGGTTCGGTGCGGCATTCGCATCCGTCTTGTTATAGTATGCGATCACGTACCAGTTATCGGTAGACGGGTCATCGGAAATGGTGTAGCTCACATGAATCGTTGTGTCACCGGGCAGGCGTTGTATCACAGGATATACCGTATCAAACTCTACTTTGGGCAACATGGTGGACAAGGCAGAAACCCTATCGCCGGTGGATGGATCATATACATTCAGCTGGTAATCGCCGTGATCATAGACCAGGGTGAGATCGCTCACATAAACCCCCGGACTGACCATCCGGAGGGTATCGGTTTGCCCCAGATAACTAACGGTCACAACAGCATCCCGAATAAGGATCTCATCCAGAAAATCGGGGCGTACTTCATCCCCCTCAAGCGGTTTACTAAGCGGACTGAAACTTCGTGTCAGGCCAACCGCCAGTTCCTTTTCAGGTATGATATGTGAAGCAACCACAGGCCTTGGTTCATGCTGATCCAACAAAATCTCCAATGGCTCGGGCCTGCAACCCGAAAGCAAGATCATGGCGATATATAAATATTTGTGCACGCTTCTCATCATCTAAAACTTGAAATTATAAGCGACAGACGGTATAAAACCGAACAATCCGCGTGCAACATACTTGACCGTTCCATCTTCACCGGTGACCACTTCCGTCAGAAACGGCTGCGTCCGGTTGTATATGTTATAAGCTCCGAAATGCCATTCGCTGTGGAAACGTTTATCCGGTTTGCTGCTCCACATCAGGTTGGCATCCAGGCGGTGTGCATTGGGAAAGCGAACAGAATTCTTCCCTGAATAAATGGGCAGGATATCTACACCGGACAGCGATGAGTTCGGCATAAAGAACTGACCGGTCAACGGCGTAAACCACGCGCCGGATGCATACGTCCATACCACAGCAAAACGCAGGCGCTCTGAAATCCGTAAGTTGGTTACAACAGACAAGTCATGCCTGCGGTCATACCTGGCAAAGAACGGCTCCCCATGGTTAAGCTCATCAAACTGACGTTTGGACCAGGAGAGGGTGTAACCCACCCAACCGGTGACGCGCCCTTTGCTTCTCTTTGCTATGAATTCCACGCCATAGGCCGTTCCCGTCCCTTTGATCAGTTCATCTTCATAGTTGTCGTTCAGAATAAGCTGGGCACCTTCCCGGTACTCGACAATGCTATGCATCTCTTTATAGTACGTTTCCAAACCCAGCAACAAACCGCTTTTCTCGAAAGTGTTTTCAAATCCTATCGCGTAATGGTCTGCCTGCTGCGGCTGCACCCGCTTTGTAACCGGATACCAAAGATCCGTGGGAAGGGCAATTGATGAACTGGATACGAGGTGCATGTACTGCGCCATCCTGGAATAGCTTGCTTTAAGATAACCCTGCGCACCCAACCTCAATGATGTGGAGAAACGAGGTTCCGCATTGCTGTATACCGTCTTTTGGGTAA
Source organism: Flavobacteriales bacterium (assembly GCA_020435415.1). Classification (NCBI taxonomy): domain Bacteria; kingdom Pseudomonadati; phylum Bacteroidota; class Flavobacteriia; order Flavobacteriales; species Flavobacteriales bacterium. The sequence goes on along the minus strand of JAGQZQ010000001.1, from coordinate 153,080 downwards.
GCGCAGCTGAATACCTCAAACCTCCCGTCACCGTCATGCGGTTGCCAATCTTCCGGTCGTTCATCATATAGAAGGCGATTTCATTTGTCGTGACCAGGTCACCTTCCCTTGAGGCATAGCTGGCAGACAAATCACCCGACGTACTAACCACATTCGGCCTGAAGTGATGCTTGTAAGAAGTGGCTCCGAAACGCACATGGCTGCGCGGACTCTGAAAATAATCGAAGTCGGCCTTCATCTGATAATCCTGAATACTGGAACCGATCAGGATGGAGTTTTCCGCAAAAGCACCGGACACATCGTACCTGAACCGGGTATGGATCAGAGATACATTGGAAAAAAGGCGTTTGCCATAGACGTGATTCCAACGGGCGGTGGCCGTAAAATTTCCTAACAGGAACCGGAAATTAAAAAGCGACTCTTCCACATCCGCTTTAAAACGCAACACATCATCGCCAAGGTAAGTACTCAGAAAAATACGGTCTTTGTCGGTAAAACGGTAGTTGACCTTCGCATTCAGGTCGTAAAAATAATAAGGCAACGGATCTCCCTTTTCAACGATCCGGACCACCTGATCGATGTAGGTCCTGCGACCGGAGATCATAAAAGAGGAAGTGTCTTTTTTGATTGGTCCCTGCAATGTGATTTTTGATGACAGCAAACCCACGCCACCTTCTGCAGAGAATCGGTCCATGCGTCCCTCCTTCATTCGGATATCCATGACAGATGAAAGCCGCCCACCGTAGCTTGCAGGAAATCCCGCCTTCACCAGCGTCACATCGTTCAATGCATCGGGGTTGAAGACTGAGAAAAAACCGAATAGGTGGGCCGCGTTATAGACGGTGGCTTCATCCAGCAGGATCAGGTTCTGGTCACCATCTCCTCCCCTGACAAACATGCCCGCACTTCCCTCGATGCCCTTCTTCACCCCGGGCATGAGCTGAACCACCTTGAACACATCCACCTCTCCTCCCACGGAAGGAATGCCCGCCATATCCTTTACTTCAATCTTAAACTTACTGAGCGAAGAAGTAACATCCCGGTCGGTTACCCTGGTCGGACGCTCCGCCTCTATGACAACACCATCGAGATCCACAGCGACCGGACGCAACACCACATTGATGGCGGTATCAGCGTTCAGCGAAAACGTATCACTGATCATGGGTTGATATCCGATGTAGCGGAAGGAAAGCACATAACGCCCTTCCGGCAGGCTCATGGCATAGTATCCATAGTTGTTGGTAACTGTTCCCGTTGAAGTACCCTCCACCAGGATCGCCGCCCCGATCAGTGTCTCACCGCTGCCTTTGTCGGTAATGTAACCACTGATGGTATAACGTTCCGCCGCATGTGCGCAGATCACCATACAATATAAAAACGTGAATGCTACGATCCTGATCATCCGAGATGGTTAAGTAAGCAAAGGTATGGGAGATTTTAGGAAACTGAACCCAACGAATTCCTCCACGTTACCCGAAGGCTTACATCTTACGTGTCCGACCGCGAATTGTTATGGACACCCAACAGTTATTATTTCATAAACAACGGGGACCATTGGCTATTATTTGGTATCTTGAGTACGATTTGCATCTGCCGTTTACTTACGATTCCATCCAGTAAATATTCCGTCCATGAAATCATCGGATGATCTTTTCCAACTCATCCAATCCATGAGTAAATCGGAGAAGCGGTATTTTAAAATATTCGCTTCAAAGCATGTCATTGGTGAAAAGAACGCCTACGTGGTGCTGTTTGATGCCATCGCTTCACGTGACACCTATGACGAAAAAGCACTGGTAAAGAAACTGCGCAACGAACCCTTTATCAAGCATCTCTCGGTTCGCAAAAACTACCTGTACAATATGATCCTGGAAGCGTTGAGTGCCTACCATGCCCACGGATCTGTAGAGGCCCAACTCAACCGCAGTCTTCATCACGCTGAAATTCTTTACAAAAAATCCCTCTATAAAAATTGCGATAAGGTGTTGGAGCAGGTGATCAAAACAGCGGTGAAGTACGAATACTTCGACTATGCCTCCAAGGCATTATCATTCAAAAGAAGAATGATCATTGAACGCTACGCCGTAGATAAAGGAGTGGAAAACAAGCTTGAGGATATCCTGCAACAAATCGACCTGAATAACCAGCGCTTCATGAATCAGCAAACGTATGGTGGTATCCTCATGAAGATATTGGTAAAAGCGAAAAAAGAAGGTGAAAAGATCCGATCCATGGCTTCGTCAAAATGGGTATTTGACAGTCTGAACTCAGAAGAGCTATCTAATGAAGACGGACCCTTATCCAACTGGGCACGGCAGCAATACTATAACAGTCTGAACCTGCTTTACCTGATGACCAGTGACTGGGAGAAAGCCTATGAAAGCAGTCGGAAAATGCTGGACATTTTTGAACAAAACCCCGCATTGATAGAGCGCAGCCCCCAAAGCTATACCTCCCTGATCAGCAATAGTTGTCCGGCCATGCTTGCCGTTCGCAAATATGACGAATACCGTAAAAATCTTCACAAGCTGAAAAACGCTCCGGTAACCTCCTCCATGGAAGAAGCCCGGCGCTTTTACCGATACTATAACAATGCCCTGATCCTTTCGATGAATACCGGTGCATTTGACGAAGGCGTAAAATATGCGCCGGCGATCAAGGCCGGACTAACAAGTTACGGTTCGGGTATCACTCCCCTGCGCACCATGAGCTTTTACTATAATCTCTTTTATGTTTATTTCGGGGTGGGAGATTATAAGAATGCCCTGTACTGGTTAAACAAGATCCTGAATGAAAAGGTGTGGGAATTGCGCCAGGACCTGATGTGCTTTTCCAGGATCGTTAACCTGATTCTACATTATGAATTAGGGAATGACGGTTTGCTGGACTATGCGGTGCGATCCACCTACCTGTTTCTTCAAAAACGCGAAAGAGCTTATCAGCTTGAACGTATCATCATCGATTTCATCCAAAAGAAGGCACCGCACATCACCAACAAAACACAGCTTATCGAGGCCTTCCGTGAAACCCGCCATGAGATCATTACACTTCGGGAAGATCCCTACGAACGAAAGGCTTTGGAGTATTTTGATTTCATCGCATGGATCGACAGCAAACTGGAAAACAAACCCTTCGGTGAGATCGTGCGACGGGATTACCTTGAACGCCCAAACATTATCTATCATGAATAGCCCGCATAAAAAAGCGGATCACCTTCATGCATATAGGTGATCCGCTCCATGACAACCGTATCTCTCAGGACACAGTTACCGACACTATCTTTACTGTTTCACAAATCGTTCTGTAACGCTTTGGTCGCCTACCATAACGTTTACCACGTAATAACCTGAGGTCAGATCAGACGTGTCCAGCCAAAATGAATTCCTGCCTGCGGACAATGTGATTGTTTTTTGTATGTATTTTCTTCCGGTAAGATCATAGACCGTTACACGACAGGACTCCGCTCCTGCCCGTTGTCCATTCAGAAGAACCTGCAAATCCCCAACCATGGGATTGGGCGCGATCCGTATAGAAAACGGCGTAGTACCCCTAGGCGTCACAGCAGTTGGAAAACTCACAGTGTAGTCAATGCACAATTGTGCTGCCGCACCGGTATCCCCATCATATGCTTCCGCAATACGTGCGCCGGTTCCGGTGATGATAAACTTCAGGGCATTGTTTGCCTGCCAGCCGTTCCTGTCGACAACCTCCTGAACAATCGCGGTCAGATCCGGTGTACGCTGATCTGCGCCGACTGCCCCGACCATAGTCCAGGCAGGCACGGACCAGTTAACACCCGACATGGTTGTTACCGCAGAAGACACTTCGTAGGATGCTCCGGAGAATGGCGTGGCATTGTCGGATGCCTCACATCTGATCTCCAGGTCACAGGCTGCTGTGCCGGTCTCATCCACCTGAAATTGTATATATGCTTTGTCGATCACGGCTCCATTGGGGATGGTCACCGAAGGAAAAAACAAGCCGATGACCTGGTTGCCGTTGTTATTAAATGCATCATATACCAGTTCAATGTCCGAGCTGTTCATGTATATGGCCCCTGCTTCACTTTCCTCCACATCATCCTCGGACCGGCTGATCCTTCCGCAATAGGTATCCGAATAACTACCCACGGTGATGGTCACGACATCCGAGGTTGTTTTGGCACCGTCATCATCCGTAGCCACTGCATGGATGACGTATGATCCGTTTGCCGGAATGGTCCATGACACCGAATAGGGCGCCGTCTGATCCGTACCGATGGAACTTCCGTTTATAAAAAACTCCACCTGAGAGATGGTACCGTCAGCATCTACCGCATCTGCGGTCACGGTGATGGTTTGAGGTGCAGCGTAAAAATTACCGTTTGACGGACCGGTCACATTCACAGACGGCGCCTGGTTGGGATCTTGTCCTCTTGTGATATACACCACACTACCGGAAGAAGGATTCCAGATATTGAGATTGGATGGCGGGGTAAAAATATTGTTATCATTCACCGTTCCCACCTGCGTTGCATTGTCTACATTGATGGTGCGAATTTCGATGGTGTCCTTGTTCACAAATATCCATTTGAACTGATTGAACGAAGCACTTGCCCGGGTCCACGTTTTGTTATCGTCGTTGCTACGTAACGGTGCGCCCCAACAACCCTCTCCGACATATACGGTGCCTTTATCATCTTCCCGAACAAACCCTTCATCACTTCCGGAACCGTTGGAAGGCATCACCGGCCAGGTGGTCTTAACGGTATGTGCATCGCATTCTACCACCACACGCACCCCTTTGTCGTAAAACATCTGCGCCCAGTTGCTATACTGACTTGTCCCTTCCGACTTACTGGACACATGCGGGCGCATGGGTTTATGGTATTGGGCCATTTTCCACAATACGCCCGCATTCGCATCCAGATCGTTCGACAACCAGTTGGTCTGGCTTCCCGAAATGGAAATCTCCGTATTCAGGGTATAAGACCTGATCAGGTTCCCCCCGAGGGTCAGTGCGTAGTAGACATTAGGATCGGGAACGTCGAACAGATTTACAATGATGGTATTGGAAGATTCATGGTTGCCACGTGCCGCCACGATCGGGATCATACGCCCGTCGGAACCAATGGTCAGTTGCCAGTCATTCATCCACTCCAACCATTCTGAACTGGATCCGTTGGCTGTCATATCTCCACCGAAGAAAACCGCATGCGGTCGTAACTTAGCTACAAGCCGATTGGCATTCTGCCGGGGTGTGCGGTTGTTTCTTGAATCCCCTCCGGCGATCAGGGACAGCCGTTGACCGTTATCTGCGGGTGCCGTTTTAAACCAGAAACGCTGGCTGTTGCCATTGCTGTCCCTGATCACAAAATAATAGGGGGTATTGGGGGTAAGGCCGGTCAGTCGTACAAAATGATTGTTCATACCCAGGTAATTGATAACCCTGTCAGGCGCCTGTGAGCTGGGATATGACGACCAGTTTGTCCCATGATCAACAGGACCATAATAAACCATCGGGTTAGATCCGGATACCTGATCCCATCCGATCACCATCGTTGTGGCGGGATCATCTCTTAACATCAATCTGTATCGATCTGTGGCAGCATTTAACTGCACTGCTAAAAAGGTACACGCGGTGATGCCAAGCATACGCATAGCGGTCCGCAGAATGCCGGGGGTCCTATGTGTTTTCATACAGAAGTTTTTAGTGCTACTCTACACTTGCAAACAACGGGAAGTCTATACACAGGGGAAACCGGAAATACAGGTACCCTTACGCATCAAACCACCGGATCAAATCCACAAAAAACAGCCGACACATAGTTATTAAGCATTGATTAACTGACACTTAAACTCAAAACAAAAAATCCTGATTTTTTATCTGTTTACCGAACCGGAAGGATACATTCATGTAACATGAAAGAGATCAGAGAGGGGTTCCGATGCAATTGAAAAATGCATAGATTTGAATCTCATCATTCAAACAGTCATGAAAAAGAAAATCGGAATTATCGGCTCCGGAATTGTTGCAAAAACACTGGGTGCCGGTTGCCTCAAACACGGATACGAGGTCATGCTCGGCACCAGGGATACATCAAAGCTTTCGGAATGGAATGCGACACATCCGGAAGCCAAAATCGGCTCATTCGAAGAAGCTGCCGCATTTGGTGACATCGTGATTCTTGCCGTTAGCGGAAGGGTGGCCAAAGATGCACTGGCCATGGCCGGCAAACAACACCTTAGCGGAAAAACGGTCATCGATACCACCAACCCGATCGCAGAAGCTCCCCCGGAGAACGGCGTACTGCGCTTCTTTACCAACCTCGATGAATCCCTGATGGAACAAATTCAGCATGCTTATCCCGATGTTCACTTTGTAAAATCATTCAGTTGTGTCGGCAATGCCTTTATGGTTGATCCGGCCTTTGAAAGCAAACCGTCCATGTTCATCTGCGGAGATGATGCGCAGGCAAAATCGGTTGTGAGTTCCCTGTTGCATGAATTCGGCTGGGAAGTGGAAGATATGGGCAACGTGGAAGCAGCACGGGCGATAGAACCCCTGTGTATGCTTTGGTGTATCCCGGGTATGAGGGAAAATAAATGGTCGCATGCTTTCAGGTTGATGAAGAATTAGGCAGGAGGTGATGTGATGATTTGGTGATGTGGTGATTTAGTGATTTGATGATGTGGTGATGTAAATAAATTCTTCTCCACACACATATCAGCGGTATGTCAACCTCTTAAGCTATTACCCCGTGTTTCATAGTTTGTCCAAACCACCGATGTGTTAGGCGAAGGTTCCCGGATCGTTCTACTCCCGGGACTTATGTACATTCGTCGTACTATTCTGTAGCTTAGCCCATAACCGTTTTTCGTACCATCATCTTCCCTGAATCACCCAAGTAAGAACATACTTCAACTTATCTCTACGACCTTCAATGCCTTTGGTAACTTTACCGTGGGGCGGGGATTCGTGTATCCCCAAACCTCCACGTCACCATATCGAAGCCGTCCTTCAACGCCTCTTACATAACATCGATGATCCATTCACCATCCCCAATAGTCTGATGTCTAAAGTCTATTGTCTGATGTCTATTATCCATTGTCCGATGTCTATTTTCTAGTGTCTGATGTCTATTGTCTATTGACCAATGAAATTCCACTTATCACCATCATTCTTCATGTTAACCCACATCCTCCTGCCAACTGCCTCCTGCCTCCTGTCCACCCCCCTCTGGTCATTTCAAACCATTCCTTAGCTTTGCAACCGGACTTAATGCCGTTTTAACATCAGGAAGCTATTTTGCCCCGAAATACCTTAACGCGCTATAAATGCCTGATATCAAAGTAATATGGATGCTGGTTATAGTTACAGGGCTATTGCTTTGTCTCTATAGGGAATGGCTTCGGCCGTCGGTTGCGTTCTTTGTCACTGGCGCTGTACTTGTGGTGTTTGGCATCATATCACCGGCGGAGGCATTGCATGGCTTTGCCAATGAACAGTTGGCGGTGATCATATTATTGCTGATCATCAGCGACATGATCAGAAAAGCATCGGCGGTGGAGGCATTGCTGGCCCGGATGATCGGGGCATCATCAAACCTTCGTGTGATTCTGGCCAGGTTAAGCATTAATGTGTCCGTGTTATCCGCCTTCTTCAACAACACCCCGCTGGTAGCGATGATGATGCCTTTCCTTGATGGCTGGAGCAAGAAGACCGGGGTGTCGCCTTCAAAAGTATTGATGCCTCTTTCATTTGCCACCATCCTGGGTGGATGTGTGACGCTTATCGGTACATCCACCAATCTGATTGTAAACGGACTGGCTGTGGAAGCGGGCTACCCGTCACTCGGTATTTTCGATTTCGCGCCGGTGGGTTTGGTGATGCTGGTTATCGGCATCCTGTATATTGTTTTTGTTGGTGGTCGTTTGTTGCCTGACAGAAAGGATTCCAGGGATGCTTTTGTTGCCAATTCCAGGGAATATTTTGTGGAAGCCGAGGTGCAGCAGGGATCAAGATTAGTGGGTGTTTCCGTAGAGGATGCGGGGCTCAGGAATCTTCGAGGTCTTTACCTGATCGAGGTGGTTCGTCAGAAAAAGACGATCGCTCCGGTATCACCCGGCGAGATCCTGGAGACGGGAGATGTGCTCATCTTCACCGGCGCTACGACCGCCATTGAGGAACTTACACAGCCGTCACTCGGCTTGTCGTTGCCCAAGGCTTGTGACATCCCTAAAGAAGAACTCGCCAATGTGGTGGAAGTGGTGATCAGCCACAACTCCAACCTCATCGGAAAGACCATCCGTGAATCCAACTTCCGTGGCAAGTATGATGGCGCCATTTTGGCCGTACACCGCAACGGTGAAAAACTGTCGGGCAAAGTGGGTGACATCGAAATGAAAGCCGGTGATGCCCTGCTTGTATTGGGAGGAAAGGATTTCCTTCAACGAACTTCCAACATTCCGGTCTTCTATGTGATCAACCGGTTGAAGGAACATGAAAATGTATCGCTCTGGAAATCATTGCTGGTATTGGGTGGCGTTATCCTGTCTATCATCCTGAGCAGCATACAGCTGGTGCCGTTGTTTACCGGACTGGTCCTTGTCCTGGCCACGGCTTTATTAATCAAGGTGGTGCCTAACCAGGAGATACGCAAAAGCATCGACTTTGAGCTCATCATCATGATCGCATTGGGCATTGCCTTCGGAAGAGCCATGATCAATTCAGGTGCGGCGGGTTATCTCTCACAGACGATGTATCAGTGGTTGAATCCATTGGGAGGGACCCTGATCATATTCGGCATATTTATGGTCACCAATCTTTTGGCAGGATTCATCACCACCAAGGCAGCGGTGGCACTGGTGTTTCCCGTTTCCGTTTCGCTGGCAGCGCAGATGCATGCGAACCCTGTACCCTTTATTCTCGTAGTGGCCTTCGGTGGAGCTGCAAGCTTCATCACCCCGATCGGCTACCAGACGAACCTCATGGTTTATGGTCCGGGGGGATATTCGTTCAAGGACTTTTTCAGGTATGGCGCACCATTGACATTGATCTATGCCGTGGTGTGTGCCGTGATCCTGGCATGGACGTATGGAATTGAATAAGATGAAACTGAAGAAACAATTTGCCATGACCTCCAATTGAGCCTGCACAGAATTAACCATCGTATCACAATCTAAATGACAGACCAAACCGAAATCAACAAACTCACCCACCTGGCCATCACAGCCGCTGAATTGGCAGGCCGGGAGATCATGGACGTATACCAAAGTCCGATCGCCGTTGAAATGAAAGAAGATAACAGTCCGCTTACGGAGGCAGACCAACGCGCCAACAAGGTCATTGAAGCAACCCTCCTTGATAGCGGATTGCCCATTCTGAGTGAAGAAGGCAGCCAGGTAGACTTTAAAGAAAGGTCCGGCTGGGACAAGTATTGGCTCGTAGACCCCCTGGATGGAACCAAAGAATTTATCAAACGCAATGGCGAGTTTACCGTAAACATTGCCCTGATGGAAGGCAACCGACCGGTATCCGGTGTGATTTATGTGCCGGTGACGGATACGCTTTACGTAGGCCATGCCGGGCTCGGAAGTATCAAACTGGAAGGATTGAAAACCGTATTGGGGAATATCCTGACCGATGACCTGCTCACGCCCATTGCAGCCAGGGGGGTGAAGCTGCCCGTTCCCAAAGGAGACAGGCCGGTGACCCTCGTCGGAAGTAGGTCACACATGTCGCCCGAGACCGAAGCATTCATGGAGGACATGAGAAAAAAACACGGAGAGGTGGAAGTGCTTGCCGCAGGAAGCTCACTTAAACTATGCATGGTGGCAGAGGGCAAGGCGGAATACTATCCCCGTTTTGCACCTACCATGGAGTGGGATACCGCTGCGGGACAAGCCATCGTGGAATCCATGGGAGGCCGCGTGATTCGCTGGCCTGAACAACAACCTATGACCTATAACAAGGAGATATTGAGAAATGATTGGTTCCTTGTTGAAGGCCTTACCGCGCATAATTCGTAGATTTGCACCCAGAATAGCAAAAAGCTAAAGAATGAGAAAGAAAGCATTGATTACCGGGATCACCGGCCAGGACGGAGCCTACCTTGCAGAATTCCTTCTGAAAAAAGGATACGAGGTTCACGGTATTAAAAGACGAAGCTCCCTGTTTAACACCGAAAGGGTAGATCACCTGTATACCGATACCCATGAGGGAAATGTGAATTTTATTCTCCACTTCGGAGATATGACGGACTCCACCAACCTGATCCGCATCATCCAGGAGGTGCAGCCCGACGAGATTTATAACCTGGCAGCACAGTCGCATGTGAAAGTTTCATTTGAAACACCTGAATACACCGCCAATGCGGATGCCATGGGTACCCTGAGGTTGCTGGAAGCCATTCGTATCCTCGGAATGGAGAAGAAAGTGAGATTCTACCAGGCTTCCACGTCAGAACTTTACGGTAAGGTGCAGGAAACCCCTCAGAAGGAAACCACCCCGTTCTATCCCAGAAGTCCGTATGCGGTATCCAAACTGTATGCTTTCTGGATCACCAAGAACTACCGGGAAGCTTATGACATTTTCGCCTGCAATGGTATTCTCTTCAACCATGAAAGCCCCATCCGCGGAGAAACTTTCGTAACGCGCAAAATCACCAGGGCTGTAGCCAAGATCTCCCTGGGACTACAGGATAAAATGTACCTCGGAAACCTCGACTCACAACGCGACTGGGGACATGCACGTGACTATGTCGAAGGGATGTACCTGATGCTTCAGGTGGATAAACCCGATGACTATGTGCTGGCAACAGGTGAGGTGCACTCCGTGCGCGAGTTTACCGTAGAAGCCTTCAAACAGGTGGGCATTGATATTGAATGGAAAGGCAGTGGTGTGGATGAGGTGGGCGTAGATGCCAAAACTGGTGAGGAGCGTGTCAGCATCGACCCACGGTATTTCCGCCCCACGGAAGTAGAGTTTCTTTTAGGTGACCCTTCCCGTGCCATCAAGGAACTGGGATGGAAACCGAAGATCACCTTCCATGCCCTGGTGAAGGAAATGGTACAGGCCGACGTAGAGCTCTTCAAGCGGGATAAATATCTTCTTGACGGCGGACATAAGATCATGAACTATTATGAATAAGGAAAGCCGCATTTATGTGGCAGGCCATAACGGAATGGTTGGTTCTGCCATCGTTCGCAAACTGAGAAGCCTCGGTTTTGAGAACCTGGCACTGAAATCTTCCAAAGAACTGGACCTGAGAGACGGAAAGGCAGTACATGATTTCTTCGCAGGCGAGAAGATCAACTATGTGATCCTTGCTGCCGCAAAAGTGGGTGGTATTCATGCGAATGATACTTACAGCGGTGAATTTATCAGGGATAATATCCTCATTCAAACAAATGTGATCCATGAGAGTTATCTGCACAATGTGAAGAAACTTCTCTTCCTGGGATCATCATGTATCTACCCTAAGCTGGCGCCTCAGCCAATGCCGGAAGACTGTCTGCTGACAGGCCCCCTGGAGTATACCAATGAGGCCTATGCCATCGCCAAGATCGCAGGCATTAAGATGTGTGACGCTTACCGGAAGCAATACGGCTGCAATTATATTTCCGCTATGCCTACGAATCTCTATGGTCCGAATGACAATTACGACCTGCAGAATTCACATGTACTTCCGGCTTTGCTCAGGAAATTTCATGAGGCCAAAGAAGCCAACGCGCCATTCGTTGAAGTTTGGGGTTCAGGAAAACCCAAAAGGGAATTCCTGCATGTGGATGACCTGGCAGAAGCGTGTCTGTATCTCATGGAGAACTATGACGAACCGGGCCTGGTAAATGTGGGTGTGGGTGAAGATATTTCCATCAGTGAACTGGCATCACTCATCAAGGATATCGTAGGATACCCTGGTGAAATTCGTTACGATGATTCCAAGCCTGATGGCACGCCCCGTAAATTGATGGACGTTTCGAAGATTCACAGCTTCGGCTGGCATCATAAAATCGGATTGAGAGAAGGGATTGAACAAGTTTACCGCCTCATCCTTGAAAACAATGTACTCGCCTGAACGCTTGCGGGCAACATTCATAAAAATACTTTTGGCCACATTGGTTTTGCCAGGTTCTTCCACACTGGCACAAACCACTTTCGACTATCTCGGAAGGGTTAATAACCTTCCGCTGGAGCGGAACATGCACGGTGTTGGCGCGAATGTTCACACGGGTTTCAAGCCTTATCTTCCCGAATTCCTGGCAGGAGCTGTTAAAACGGATTCAATAGCAACAGCAGCATATGCCTTCAGGTCCAGGAAAAAAAGTGTGGATGAACGGTCCTGGTTCGGAAGAAAAGCCAGGTTCCAGCACCTGATTGAAGTTGACAGCGCCGACTTTTACCTGAGCATCGATCCCATCCTGAATGTGCAGATCGGGTCCCAACGGGAAACAGATTCTTCACTGTATATCAATACCAGAGGCTTCGCCATCCATGGCAGGATAGGCCAACGGGTGTTTATCTATTCAGACTTCAGAGAGAATCAGGCGAAATTTCCGGATTATATGGAAGCGTACATCCGGTCTACCGGTGTTGTTCCGGGACATGGCGCTACCAAAGACTTCAAAGGCTCAGGATTTGATTATGCCATGGCTTCAGGTTATGTGTCTTATATGCCCTCCAAATATTTTCATTTCAGATTTGGTCACGGCAAGAATTTTATCGGGGATGGTTACCGTTCCCTGCTGCTGTCAGATGGTTCGTTCAACTACCCCTTCCTCAGGGTAACGACACAGGTGTGGAAAATTCAGTATACCAATCTTTTCACATCCTTTCAGAACATAGATGACACCCAGGGGTCCTTCGCTCCACATACCTATGAAGGCGGATATAAAAAGAAATTTGCCAGTTTTCACTACCTGAGCTGGAATGCAGCCCCACGTCTGCAGGTTGGTTTCTTTGAAGGCATACTTTGGCAAAGCGCTGATTCCTCTTCACGCCGTGGTTTTGATCTGAATTACCTGAACCCGGTTATTTTTTACAGACCTGTGGAGTTTTCACTGGGCTCTCCCGACAATGCCATCCTCGGACTCAACCTGAAGTTCAAAGCAACCGATAAGGTCATCGTGTACGCGCAAGGTGTGGCGGATGACATCAACCTGAAAAGAAAGGATGACCTTCCGCTGGATACCACGGTCACAACGGAACGGAAGGGCTTCATCCAGAATAAACTGGGCTATCAGCTCGGCGTTCATGGTTTTGATCTGTTCGGCATTGCCAACCTGGATGTTCAGGCAGAACTGAACGCGGTGAGACCCTATACCTACGCCCATAAAACACCGCTGCAAAGCTATACCCATTTTGCCGAACCGCTGGCTCATCCGTTGGGCGCCAATTTCAGGGAATGGGTATTTCTGGCCGATTATCGAAAAAATAACTGGATGCTGAACGCACGGTGGGTGATCGCCCGGACGGGAAGGGATAGCACAAGTCAGCAACATTACGGATCTGACATCTTTAAGTCCGATTATGATGCACAATATGGTCTGCTGGGATTTGGCAACACCCTGCTTCAGGGACAACAGGTGAAAATTTCAAATTTCCGATTACAGGTGAATTACCTGATCAACCCTTCGTATCAAATGAATTTGTTTGTTGGTTGGATGTCCAGGGTGGCGATAACCGACGATAAGTCGATGACCACCTCAATGTTATTTTTTGGCCTGAAAACCAGACTGGATAACACCTATGATGATTTCTGACCGATGGGGCATGTAACCCAATTCAGTAATATTACGTAACACCGTGGCCGGGCAAAAAAATATTTAACTTTACCGCGCAATCAACGAATTGCATGATGGAAACGGTTATTCTCAGCTTCGTCACCTCCTTTGTAGTCGTCCTCTTCGCTACGCCTCCCCTTATTACCGTAGCAAAAATGAAGAACCTGATCGATGAGCCCAACGACAGGAAACTTCACAAAAGCAGCATTCCCACCATCGGGGGCATCATTATTTTTGCAGCCGCCTTGTTTGCATTCGCGCTATGGTTTCCGGCAGACAGCCTTGAGAGTTATCAGAATCTGCTGAAATCCACCAATGACCTTAAGTATACTGTAGCCACCGTGATCCTGTTGTTTTTTATCGGGATTAAAGATGATATCATCGGTACCGCTCCCATGAAAAAATTGATTGCACACGTGATCGTGGGCCTGGTTCTGGTGCTGATGGCCAATGTGCGACTCACCAGCATGTACGGCCTGTTCGGCATTTACACCCTGCCCGAATGGGCCAGTATTTTTTTATCGCTGTTCACTTACATCGTCATCGTGAATGCCTTCAACCTGATAGATGGAGTGGATGGGCTTGCGGCTGGTGTTGGCTTTATCGTTTGTTTTTCCTTCGGAATTTGGTTTTTCCTTGTCGGAGAGCCTGTGTTGACCGCCCTGTCCTTTTCTCTGGGTGGTGCCCTCCTCGGATTCCTCATCTTCAACTTCTATCCGGCCAAGATCTTCATGGGCGACTCAGGGTCACTGACAATCGGACTGATCGTCTCCATCCTTGCCATCAAACTGATTGAGTACGATATCAGCGGAATGGAAGGTACCTTCGTACAAATCTCCAAACCGGTATTCGCGATTTCCGTACTGATCTATCCGCTCTTCGATACGTTAAGAATATTTATTTACCGTGCGATGAATGGTACTTCACCATTTGCGGCAGATAAGAACCATATCCACCACAGACTGATTGCCAACGGCCTGACCCAGCGCCAGACCACGCTCACCATTTACATCGTCAATGTATTCCTCATCTTTTTAGCCATCCTGTTTGCCGGACTGGATCAGAGCATGGCACTTGTACTGCTGGGGTTGGTTTCTGCCGGACTGGTATTCCTGCCGGGTCTTCTAAAGCGCAGGCATTACAGGGTTGGTAAACCACACGTTTCCTGAGTCGGTGAAAACCGGTCCCCAAAGATACTTGACAGGGTTGCTTATTCTGGTGACCTTCAGCCTTCATGCACAACAGTTCAATGTCATGCCGGGTTCACCATCGGACCTGAGTACGGAAGGGCAACAATTCTCCCGGGCAGATTCCTGTTTCAATGCTGTCTATCCCATCACCATGGATCTACGCACATTAAATGGGGAGAAGCACGGTTTGAAAGTAGGCCATCCGGTTAAGCAGCAAGACCTGCTATCCTTCAATAATCAGAAGTGGATGTTCAATGTGGCACCGGTATACCATTTCCAGGGAGGATTGGGAACGCAATCCACATCCGAAGTGGGTGGCGGATTCCGCCTGAGGACCGGACAGGCCAAATGGTCCTTTGAAATGAATGGCATTTGGGGCGCGTCCCGGATGCCTCCCTACATTTCAACGTACATCGATTCGTTTGAGGTTATTCCCGGCACCGGACGAGCCAAGCAACTGGAAGATGATCTGGTTGGATGGCGCAGCAGAAGGATCCAGTTTATATGGACACCCAGCCGTCATTTTCAACTGCAGGCAGGACGAGGTAAAAATTTCATTGGCAATGGCTACCGGTCGTTGCTGTTGTCCTATAACCCGAGAAGCAGTCCCTACCTGAGGCTCACCACCCGCGTGTGGAAAATGCAATACACCAATTTGTTCCTCAAGCTTGAACATATCAATGGCGCTTCGGGGCAGAAAGAAAAGTACCAGGGGAAATATGCCGCCATGCACTTTCTTGACTGGCATATAGGTCGTGCGTTATCCCTTGGCATCTTTGAGGCTGTCGTCTGGCAACACGAAGACAGCGAAGGCATCCGGGGCTTTGATATCAATTACCTCAATCCGTTTATTTTCTACCGTCCGGTGGAATTTTCCCTGGGATCACCGGACAATGTTTTGATGGGACTGAATGTCCGGATCATGACCGGAAAGAAAAGCTACTGGTACGGCCAGGCCTGTCTGGACGAATTCTTTTTCCAGGAGATCCGAAAATGGGACGGATGGTCCAGCAACAAGCAAGGTGTGCAGATGGGCTGGAGGGTGGTTGATGTATTAGGGAAAAAAGGTTTGTCGGTCCGTTTTGAGGCCAACTATGTAAGGCCGTACACCTACACCCACGTGGTGTCCACCCAGAATTACACCCACTTTAACGAAGCACTTGCCCACCCACTGAGGGCTAATTTTGTGGAAGGCCTTTTCCGCCTTCAGCATATTTCCGAGAAGTGGATGCAAACGGTACACGTGTCCATGGCCCTTTATGGAGATGACTCCACGGGCACCCATATGGGCCGCAATCTTTTCATACCCTATCCGGATACAAGGGGAAACCATGTGGCGCAGGGCATCAAAACCGGACTGGTATTTTGTGAGGTTACCTGCAGGAAATGGATCGGGGAGGGTAGACGGACCAATGCATTTGCAAGCCTGGTATGGAGAATGGAGGCTACCGCTGCCGAACATAAAGATTACGCAAACATCAGTGTGGGAATTTCCACCTGGTTCCCATCCCGCTATCTGGACTTTTGACCTTCCCGTACCCCGTTATCTGGTAACAATCTAAATAAGCGCTTATTTGTTGTGGTTCCATCAAATATTTGGTAAAATTGCGCTCGATTTAAATGCTTTCCCAATCTTGTTGATAAAGGAAAATACGTCACTTTCACTTGGTGCAGTCCCTGAAGAAGTTGCCAGGCCGTGGATGCTTAAAATGAAGGATTACCTCCAGTTTATGAAAGTCAGGTTGACCCTGACGGTTGTCATCTCTGCCGCTGCCGGGTTTATGCTAGCTTCTGCGGATGTGGATATGATGCGTCTGGTGTATCTCCTCCTGGGTGGATTTCTCGTGACAGCTGCTTCCAATGGCTTTAACCAGGTGATGGAAAAGGATTCCGACGCATTGATGACCAGAACTTCCCAACGGCCATTGCCTCAGAACAGAATGCAGGTGAAGGAAGGTTTGTGGCTGGCCGGAACCATGGGGGTTGCAGGTACCGCCCTGCTATGGATCATGATCTCACCATTATGTGGCATCCTCGGTGCGCTGGCACTGATCATGTATACCCTGGCTTATACGCCGATGAAAAAACGGTCGCCCTTTGCTGTATTTATCGGTGCGTTCCCCGGAGCCATTCCGCCCTTGCTCGGATGGGTTGCTGCCACAGGCCGGATCGACTTCGGTGCATGGTTGCTCTTCGGCATACAGTTCATCTGGCAGTTTCCGCATTTCTGGGCCATCGCCTGGGTGTTGGATGATGACTATAAAAAGGCAGGCTTTCGTTTGCTTCCGTCGTTGGAAGGAAGGGGTAAGAAAAGCTCATTTCAGATTTTGGTATACACCATCGGTTTGATACCTATCACCCTGTTGCCATATGCATTCGGGATGACCGGGCAGATTTCCGCCGTGGTGGTGAGCCTGTGTGGCGTGATGTTTTTTCTCCAGGCCTTCAGACTGCATATGACCGGCTTGCATAAAGCCGCTACACAATTGATGTTCGGATCCTTTCTATACCTACCCCTGGTGCAGATCGCATTGATCCTTGATAAAACAGGTTTGCCTTGATCACCGTGACACAAAGAGAAACCGAAGGACCCAAGATACATCCGAAGAAAGCCATGCTATGGTTTTCTATCGTGAGTATGAACATGATCTTTGCGGGTCTTACCAGTGCGATGTTCGTTAGTAAATCGGATAACTGGTTCTCCTTCGATCTGCCCTACACGCTTTGGATCTCCAGTGCGGTTATCCTTGTGAGCAGCATCACCATGCAGCAGGCTTTGCATGCAGCAAAGAACGGTGCATTCTCCAAAGTCAGGACAATGATGATGGCGACGCTGGTACTGGGGCTGACCTTTACCGCGCTTCAATTTGTCAGCTGGGTCATCCTGGTGCAACACAATGTATTTTTTGTAGGCAACGATACTTCGGCATCATTCCTTTATGTGATCACCGCTGCCCACCTGGCCCACCTGTTGTTCGGACTGGTGGCGTTGGTGGTGTCCTGGACGAAATCCCTTAAGAATAAATACACCCCGGGCCAAACCGTCGGTCTGGAACTGACTGCCATTTTCTGGCATTTTTTAGACGGTTTATGGATTTATTTATTTTTGTTTTTACTTTACATCCGATAACAACGAAATTCTGACCTATGTCCGGAGAAGTTTCACAAGCAATTGACCCCAAAGTACTATGGGGAGGCGGGCGTTCCCCGTTTAGCATGAGTTACGGAAAGATGATGATGTGGTTCTTCCTCATTTCCGATGCCCTTACCTTTGGAGGTTTGCTGACAGCCTTGGGTTTACACAGACACAGACACGCGGACATATGGCCCAAGAGTGAAGATGTGTTCTTTCACTTTCCTTTTGTAAGCCATGACACGCATCTTCCGCTTTTATATGTGGCCATGATGACCTTCATCCTGATCGTGAGTTCAGTGACCATGGTACTTGCCGTGGAAGCCGGTCACCGCATGGATAAGAAAAAGGTGATCATGTGGCTTGCATTGACGGTAGTAGGCGGATTCTTCTTCCTGGGATCTCAGGTATGGGAGTGGGCCAACTTCATCAAGGGAAGTGAGCACGGTGCTTTGAAAATAGAACAACCGGTTACACTCGGTGACCTGAGAATTCCTGATGGTACGGTGGCGCAATGGGCCGACCATAGTCAGACCTCACTAAAACTGCCATGGAAAGATGCGGAGACCGGTGAGCATGTGATCCTGTCCGGTGACCAGGCCAAGGAAGTGATCAGCCACGGACGTGTTATCTATGGTGCGAACCTTCATGAGAACGAATACGGTCTGACCCAATATGCAGATTTCTTCTTCTTCGTTACTGGCTTTCACGGTTTCCACGTGTTCAGTGGTGTGGTGATCAACATCATTATCCTTATCGGGGTTGTCATGGGTACCTATCACAAACGCGGCCACTATGAAATGGTGGAGAAGACCGGTTTGTACTGGCACTTTGTGGATCTTGTATGGGTCTTTGTATTTACCTTTTATTACCTGCTTTAATCCGACCAAATCCTAAATCATGGAAAGAGACGATATCATTGAATATTCCCTCGACGCACACCATAGCGAAGAGGCCGGCGCAAAGATCCGCAAGAAGATATGGTTTGTAACCACTCTTCTGACCGTCGTGACCTTGCTGGAAGTGCTGTTGGGTGTGTATTACGCACAGATGGAGTGGCTGTCATGGACAGCGGTTAAACTGATCTTTATAGGTCTCACGGTACTGAAAGCAGGTTACATCGTGATGGTGTTCATGCATCTGGGCGATGAACGGAAAAGCTTTAAAGTGGCAATCCTGCTGCCATATATTCTATTCATTCTTTATCTCATCTTTATCTGCCTCACAGAAGGGTCACAACTTCATATGCTCGACGGAATTTTCAGGTAGAACCACCGGAAAACCCAGGTTTTGCCGGGAGGATGTGATAGTGAGGTCAGCAAATTAACGGCATGATGGCAAATCAATGGGCCAAAAGGGGTGTATTTATCCTGATCATATTCAGCGGATTTATATTCTATTTCCTGTTCCTGCACAACCGTGTTACCCTGAAGGACCTGCCGTATATCGGTCCGCGTTTGGGGACCGTTGCAAATGAGACGACCGGGAAAGAGGATACCATCTACCATACCGTTCCACCATTTTCATTTGTTGATCAGAATGGAGATATCCTTAGTTCTGACGTGTTCCATGGCCATATTTATGTGACTGATTTCTTTTTTGCCCGTTGCCAGGGAGTATGTCCCATTATGACCCGCCAGATGAAACGTGTGCAGGATGCATTTAAGGATGATGATGACATACTTATCTTGTCCCATACGGTTGATCCAGGACACGATACGTCGGAAGCACTGAAGGCATATGGCGAAATGTACGGTGCCATTCCCGGGAAATGGTTTTTTGTAACCGGAGAGAAGGACAGTATATACCAATTAGCCGAACGCGGGTATTTTCTTACAGCAGCACCCGGTGTTGCAGGGGGCGAGGCGTTCCTGCACGATCAGCACTTCATGCTGGTAGATCGTGAAGGCCATCTTCGTGGACTGTACGAGGGTACCGATTCAATGGAAGTCACCAGGCTGATCGATGAAATCAGGATTTTGAAAAAAAGTTATGGAGAAGGTCACTAATTCAAAAAACGATAGAACCATTCTGTATGCGATCCTTGGCCTTTCCGTGGTTGTGTTCGGCCTGGTGGCATACCTGTATGCCTTACCACCTGCAGATAGCCTGCCTTCATTCGCCAGGAACCTGCCGTTTCTGAATGCGGTGATCAACGGGACATGCAGTGTATTGCTGCTGATTTCACTTCTGGCTATACGCAACAAAAAGGTGACCTTGCACAAACGCCTGAACATACTCACTTTTGTATTGTCCTGTATTTTCCTGTTGTCCTATGTAACGTTTCATTCTTTTGGAGTCGAAACCAAATTTCCTGAGGACAACGGACTCCGTCCATTGTACCTGTTCATTCTCCTCAGTCACATTTTGCTGGCTGCTGTGGTATTGCCACTCGTGCTGTATTCCTTCTTTCTGGGGTTAAGGGGAAAGTATGAGAAACACCGTAAGTGGGCACGCCGGACATGGCCGGTCTGGTTCTATGTAACCGTTACAGGCGTGGTGGTTTACCTGATGATCTCGCCATATTACGCTTTCTGATTTCTGAGTTCGCTTCCTTAGGTAGTGCGTGATTTTTCTGAAAAATTTAGCATTAAAATAACACGGGGTAGATTAATTAGTATCTTTGAAATCGGTTTAAAGTTGCTATGAAAAAGTTATCCATTTATTGCGTCCTGATCGTTCTGTTTGCTTTAACCCTCATCCCGGATGTGACCCAGGCCCAATGTGCCATGTGTAAAGCCGTGACACAAAGTAATGCCGGAAGCGGCTTTGGAAGTGTGGTGGATGGTCTGAACGGAGGTATCCTGTACCTCATGACCATTCCGTACCTCATGCTTTCGATATTGGCGGTGGTCTTTTTCCGTAAATCCTGGATGGCCAAGCTCAAGAAGGGTCAACAGTAAGCATTTGAAGGTAAATCATACTCCGTATGACAAGGTCCGTTGTGATGTTGTTGAGGCAGCGCTTTGTGATTTGTCATCATTTCATTTACCTTTGCATCAGTTATTTGAAGGCAGATCAGCAAAACTGCCGAACGGCTTATCAAGAAAGACCGAGGGAACTGGCCCTGTGAAGTCTTGGCAACCGACCTGGTCATTCCCGGCGCGGTGCTACCTCCAGCCCCTGAAAGGGAGAGATAAGCGGTGCTTCAGTGCAATCAGGGTCTCTTCTCAAAAGGAAGGGATTTTTTTTTGCCAAAACGTAACGAAAAGTATATGAAAAAAACCATTCGTGAAGAACTGAGTAAACGCATTTTAGTGCTGGATGGCGCTATGGGTACAATGATCCAGCGGCACAATTTGACCGAGGAGGACTATCGGGGCGAACGATTTGCAGATCACCCATCCCCGCTTAAAGGGAACAATGACCTGCTGGCCATGACCCGCCCGCACATCATTGCAGATATACATCGGGCATATTATGAAGCGGGCGCCGATTTTGCAGAGACCAATACATTTTCAGCCACCACGATTGCACAGGCGGATTATGGCATGGAGTCCATCGTCAGGGAACTGAACATCGCTGCGGCAAAGCTCGCACGTACCGTCGCAGATGAGTTCACCGCAAAGGAACCCAACAAACCCCGATTCGTAGCCGGATCCATCGGACCTACCAATATGAGCGCTTCCCTTTCCCCGGACGTAAACGATCCGGGCCTTCGCAGGGTGAATTTTCTTCAACTGAAACAGGCCTACAGGGAACAGGCGGAAGGACTGGCAGAAGGAGGAGTGGACGCATTCCTCGTGGAAACCATTTTCGATACGCTGAATGCAAAAGCAGCCCTCATGGCCATTGCTGAACTGAAGGATGACCAGCCGAAATACCGGGACATTGAACTGATGGTTTCCGGCACGATCACCGATGCTTCCGGACGCACTTTGTCAGGTCAGACCACGGAGGCATTTCTCGCATCCATCCGCCATGCACATCCGCTGAGCATCGGATTGAATTGTGCACTCGGAGCAAAACAATTACTGCCTTATCTCCAGATCATGCATACCCATGCGGGCTGCGCGGTAAGCGCCCATCCCAATGCCGGTCTTCCCAATGAGTTCGGGGCCTATGACCAAACCCCGGAGGAAATGGCAGAGCAGGTGAAAGAATACCTGGAAGAAGGTTTGGTGAACATCATCGGTGGATGTTGTGGCACAAGCCCGGACCACATCAGAGCACTCGCCCAACTGGCGGCAAAATATCAACCACAACTTAAAATCGAGGAGCGCGCATGAGCCTGAATCCCGCATACAAGGGTGTATATAAATTCAAATGGGAGAACCACCCATTTCTCACGTTAAGTGGATTGGAAGCTTTTACGGTGACCCCGGAGACCAATTTTGTGAATGTCGGTGAACGGACCAATGTCACCGGATCACGTAAATTCCTTCAACTGATCCAGGAAAACAACTATGAGGCTGCACTGGAAGTGGCCAGGGAACAAGTGGAAGGCGGTGCTCAGATCATTGACATCAACATGGATGAGGGCATGATCAACGGTGTGGAGTCCATGGTGCGTTTTCTGAATCTCATTGCCTCGGAACCGGATATCGCTCGGGTACCCGTCATGCTGGACTCTTCCCGCTGGGAGATCATTGAGGCCGGTCTGCAATGTCTGCAGGGCAAAGGCGTGGTGAACAGTATTTCGCTCAAGGAAGGGGAAGAGAAATTCCTCAAACAGGCAACCACCATCATGCGTTACGGCGCTGCCGTGGTCGTCATGGCATTTGATGAGGATGGCCAGGCTGATACGTATGAAAGACGCATCGAGATATGTGAGAGGTCGTATAAGTTACTCGTGGACAAACTTGGATTTCCACCCCAGGACATCATCTTTGACCCGAACGTTTTTCCCGTCGGAACCGGGATGGAAGAGCACAGAAAGAATGCAATGGATTTTTTTCAGGCCACCCGATGGATCCGTGAGAACCTCCCTGCAGCCCATGTCAGCGGTGGGGTCAGCAATGTCTCTTTTTCATTCAGAGGAAACAACCTGGTACGCGAAGCCATGCACTCGGCATTCCTCTACCACGCCATCCGCGAAGGGATGGACATGGGTATTGTGAATCCGTCCATGCTGATGGTGTATGATGATATTCCCGCAGAACTTCTCGAGAAGGTAGAGGATGTGTTGTTGGATCGGAAAGAGGATGCGACCGAAAAGCTGCTGGAGTATGCGGAAACCGTCAAAGGTGAAGGTAAGCGAAAAGAGAGGGATATGTCCTGGCGGGAAGGCAAAGTCACTGAACGATTGACCCACGCCCTTGTGCAGGGCATCGCTGAGTTTGTCGAGGAAGATGTGGAAGAGGCCAGACATCAATTTGAACGCCCGTTGCAAGTGATCGAGGGGCCGCTCATGGATGGCATGAACGTGGTGGGTGATCTCTTTGGTTCTGGAAAAATGTTTCTGCCTCAGGTGGTGAAGAGCGCGCGTGTCATGAAAAAGGCCGTGGCTTACCTGCTTCCTTTTATCGAAGCGGACAAAGCCAAAGGTGGCAAGAGCAATCACGGAAAAATACTCCTTGCTACCGTGAAAGGTGATGTACATGATATCGGTAAGAATATCGTGGGGGTGGTGCTGGGCTGCAACAATTACGAGATCATTGATCTGGGCGTGATGGTGCCTGCCGAGAAAATTCTTGCAAAGGCAAGGGAAGAGCAGGTGGATGCGATCGGTCTCAGCGGTTTGATCACGCCATCGCTTGATGAGATGGTACACCTGGCGAAGGAAATGAAACGCGAAAAGTTTGACATCCCACTGTTGATAGGTGGTGCCACCACTTCACGAATACACACCGCGGTTAAAATTGATGAAAATTACGAAGGTGCCGTGGTACACGTGCTGGATGCATCAAGGTCCGTCACAGTTGTGGAAAGTCTGTTGAACAAAGACAATCAGGTGGCCTTCCGTAAAAAAATGAAGGACGAGTATGCTGATCTTCGGGATCAATACCACAAGCGATCCACAGCGAAGGAACTGATCTCCATCGAAGATGCACGCAAGAATAAGGTTCCACTTTTTCCGGGAGATCACAAACCTGTCAAACCTACTTTTACCGGTGTGAAAGTGATTGATGACGTGGACGCAGGAATGCTGGCACCTTATATCGACTGGACACCGTTCTTCGCCACCTGGGAACTGAGAGGTAAATATCCTGAGATTCTGAAAGACGAAGTTGTTGGCGAAGAAGCCACGCGCCTGATCGGTGATGCAAAGAAAATGCTGGATCGCATCATTAAAGAAAAGTGGCTGAAACCAAAGGGAGTGGTTGGCTTCTGGCCTGCCGCATCTTCCGGAGATGACATCGTTCTCTACACCGATGAGTCCAGGGATAAAAGTTTTGCCGTGCTGCATACGTTGCGCCAGCAATTGAAGAAAGCCCAGGGGCAACCCAACAAGGCGCTCTCGGATTATATCGCGCCTGAGGGCGATGAGGCAAAGGATTATATCGGCGCTTTCGCGGTAACGGCCGGACTGGGTATTGAAGAACACCTGAAAGCATTTGAAGCGGATCATGACGACTATCAGGGTATCATGCTCAAGGCACTCGCCGACAGACTTGCCGAGGCTTTTGCAGAATACCTTCATGAGCGGGTGAGAAAGCAACTGTGGGGTTATATCCCGAATGAAAAACTTTCCAATGAAGAGCTGATTACCGAGCAATATCAGGGCATCCGCCCGGCTGCAGGTTATCCTGCATGTCCGGATCACACCGAGAAGGAATTGATATTCACCCTGCTCAATGCGGAAGAGAATGCAGGCATCACCTTAACGGAAAGCTTTGCCATGCTCCCGGCATCTTCAATCAGCGGCCTCTATTTCTCTCACCCCGAGTCTACTTATTTTGCCCTAGGAAAGATCAATAAGGATCAGGTGGAGGACTACGCCAAACGCAAAGGCATGGAGGTGGAAACGGTAGAGAGATGGTTGTCTCCGAACCTGAATTATTAGACAATAGACATCAGACAATAGACAGTAGATAATAGACAGTAGACAAAAGAGAGTAGAAAATGGGTTTCCGACATTAGATATATGTCATTGGCAAATGGATATTGATACTTTACCATGCTAAACAGCCCTTTAAAGTATCCTTGACCGACAACATGATTTTGTTCAACATCATCCCAATCCCATCGTCTATTATCTAACTATCTACTGTCTAATGTCTATCATCCCATTTCTAACCTCCCGTTGACAATCCCCTCCCCATCTTAACGGGAATGTTTAACTTTACCCTTCCTGTTAAAAATCGTTAAGGTAATGGGCATGCAGGACATTCTTGTTATTTTCACGTCCTTATCCCGCATGATGAGCAGACGTTTCGGTATATGGTTTTTGTGTTTGATGGGGCCTGTACTATGCACGGCGCAGGAGCCACCATGGACCCTGCAACGATGCATTGACAGGGTATTGGAGGAGAATATGCAGATCAGGCAGGCGGAACTGAACAACCGCTCCGCATCCAATAACCTGCTTCAGGCGAAAGCGGAATTGTTGCCGACGATTAACGGTAACGCATCCCAGAGTTATAGCTTCGGGCGTACCGTTGATCCGTTCACCAACCAGTTCATTACCGACAGGGTTCGTTCAAACAGCTTTTCACTATCCAGTTCCGTAACCCTGTTTAATGGTCTTCAGATGATCAATTCGGTGAAGAAAAGCCGTTACAATTATCTTGCAGGGCTGGCGGATACCAGGAAGACCCGTAACGATATGACCATCGCTGTTATCAACGCCTATTTGCAGGTGCTGTTTGCGGATGAACTCGTAAATACCTCCATCGATCAGCGGAAGCTTACCGAGCGTCAGCTGGAACGCACAAAATACATGGTGGAAGCGGGAGCGCTCGCCAAAGGAAATCAATTGGATCTGGAAGCACAACTTGCCACCGACCAGTTACAGGAAGTGAATGCCATCAACCAGAAAGACATTGCTTATCTGAACCTGGCTCAGTTGATGGAGCTTGAATCAGTAGGCGACTTCAGCATCGAACGCCCGGCGCTCGAGGTAACCGCCAGTCAGCCTGTACTGGAAGGACCGGAAAATCTTTACCAGAAAGCATTGAATACCCAACCCGAAGTAGAAGCTGCGGAGTACCGTGTGCTTAGTGCAACAAAGGATCTGGCGATTGCCAGAGGCGCCCAAAGCCCTTCGCTCGTTATGCGCGCATCCTATGGGTCGGGATACTCCGGGGCAAGGCAGAGTCTGACCGACCTAAGCATTACCGGCGTGGATACTATCGGCTACACCGCCGGTGGTGTGGAAGTACTTGCGCCCAGTTACAAGGCAACATACGAGACCACGCCTTTCAATGATCAGTTGGATCAGAATGTAAACAAAGCGATAGGTTTCTACCTGACCATCCCCATCTTCAATGGACTGAGAACACGTACCGCGATCTCAGGTGCCAAGATCGCGCTGGAAAATGCACAGCTGAACCAGGAAGCCGCACAACGTCAGTTATTGAAGGAAATTCAGCAAGCTGTTGCGGATGCAAAAGCGGCATTTAACAAATACCATGCATCGATGAAAAGCACGGATGCCATGGAAGAATCATTTCGCTACACAGACCTGAGGGCAGAGCAAGGCCTGGTGGACGCCGTGACATATATTGATGCGAAAAACCGACTGGACAAATCCCGATCGGATCTGCTTCAAGCTAAATATGACTATTTCTTTAAGCTGAAAATTCTGGATTACTATGCGGGTAATCCGCTAACCTTTTAACGGATTCAACGAGCCCCAAACATCTCTTGATATGAAAAGTAAAAAGACACTCTTTTTTATTCTGGGCGCCGTGATCATCTTGCTGGTGGTGTCGGTCGTTGGAAAAAAGGCGGGCGTGATCGGCAAGAGAAGCGGAGAGATGGTGGCGGTTGAAAAGGCGGAGGCACGCGTGATCATGGAAACCGTTTCAGCAAACGGTAAGATACAACCGGAAACGGAAGTTAAGATCAGTCCCGATGTCTCGGGAGAGATTGTTGAGTTATATGTGAAAGAAGGGGATTTGGTCAAACAGGGTGATGCACTGGCTGTGATCCGTCCCGATGTATACCGTTCAGCAGTCGATCGCATGGAAGCCTCGGTGAACACGAACCGGGCAAATCTGGCCAATGCCATTGCAAGACTGGAACAGGCCAGGGCGCAGTTTATCAATACACAGGCAACGCATAAACGCAACGAAAGCCTCTGGCAGAAAAAAGCTATTTCAGAAGCAGACTTCGATGCGTCCAAAGCGTCGTTTGAAGTGGCAGCAGCGGATGTAGCTGCGGCAGAGCAAAGCGTCAAGGCGGCTGAATTTAATATCAGCAGCGCCATGGCTGCATTGAAAGAAGCACGGGACAACCTGGCCAAAACGGAAATCTTTGCGCCTATTTCCGGTACCATTTACGGACTTAAGGTTGAAAAGGGGGAACGCGTTGTTGGTACAACACAGATGGCCGGAACAGAAATGATGCGGATTGCGGATCTGGATGGGATGGAAGTGAATGTGGAGGTGAATGAAAACGACATTGTAAGGGTAGCCCTTGGTGATACCAGCACCATCGAAGTGGATGCGTACCTGGACAAGGAATTCCTGGGTGTGGTCACGGAGATCGCCAACTCCGCCAACACCACCGGCCTGAGTATGGATCAGGTGACAAACTTTATTGTGAAGATCAGAATACTTCCAGATTCCTATAAAGCGCTGGCGGAAGGTAAGCAGAGTAACTACTCTCCTTTCCGGCCTGGTATGTCAGCAACCGTGGATATCCAGACAGAGAAAGTAACCAATGTGGTTTCTGTGCCGATCCAATCGGTGACAACAAGGGACGAAGATAAAGCGGATACAGATTTGTCAGATAAGAGCGCCGAAAGATCCGGCGAAAAGGGCGATAAGAAAGAGAGCGACAGTGGAAGCAAGCAAGACAGTAAAATGGAGTCTGATAAAAAGGAAAAAGATGCCATCAAAACATATGTGTTTGTTGTGAAAGATGGAAAGGCTGTTCTTACGCCGGTGGTCACGGGGATACAGGACAACACCTATATAGAGCTCAAGTCAGGCATCTCTGTTGACCAGGAGGTGGTCACAGCACCTTACAGTGCTATTTCGCGTACGCTGAAAGACGGCCGTCTTGTTGAGGTGGTGGATAAAAGCAAGTTGTTTGATGCCCAACCGGGGCAATAGCAGGCATGAGCCAACATCCATCTCCTGATCCGTTAATCCTTCACCTGGAAACATCCGGGCATGCATGCTCCGTCGCATTGGCCGAAAATGGTGAGATGCTGTCATTTCGTGAGCAGATCACCAGCAACTATAGCCATGCGGAAGTGCTTTCCGGTTTTATCAGGGAAGTAATTGAAGAGGCTGGTAAGGTCTATGCTGATGTGAACGCAGTGGCGCTGGGAATGGGTCCCGGATCTTATACAGGACTTAGAATTGGCACCGCCACGGCCAAGGGACTTTGCTTTGCGTTGGATATTCCTCTCATTGGGATGACAACAACGGATATCATGGTTCAGTCGTATCTGGAATCCATGCCCTCAGACAAGTGGGGTACGAAAACCTGGCTGTGCCCCATGCTGGATGCCCGCCGTATGGAGGTTTTTGCTGCTGTGTACGATGTTGGCGGAAACCTGGTACGGGAAGTCCAGGCTGAGGTGGTGGATGAGGATACCTACCGCCCCTGGCTTGACAAAGGGCCTGTGATATTCTTCGGCGACGGGGCCCCTAAATGTCGGGAGGTATTGGGTGGATATCATAATACACACATCGAAGAGGGGCATTATCCCCTGGCCAGGCATATGGTAAAGGAGTGTCTTGGCCTTTACCGTTCGGCATCCTATCTGGATTTGGCATACTTCGAGCCATTATATGCGAAGGAATTCCAGTCAAAGAAAGCAAGAAAACTTCTGTGAGTCTGAGTCAGGTGTATTGAAAAGGGATTGAATGAACTGATCAGGCATCTCGCCTGGCTTGCGAGGGAGGCAACCCGCTCGCACTAATTCATTGAGGTTGCCCCGCTACTCTTTTTTTCCGTTATCGGTACCATGCCGTCTTTTGTTGCCCGATATGCAGGTATGGCATCCATGGCCTCATGGCGTACGGAGCCGTTGCGGTTATAGTCTACCCATTTTCCCTTGGGTATTCCCTGGGAGTAGCCACCTTCCCGGCTCTTCTGACCGTTGGCATAGTAGGTGATATATACACCATGACGGCGGCCTTTAAGGTAATTTTCTTCTTTTTCCACCTGGCCGTTATCGTGGTAGGTAAGGACCTTTCCATCCAGTTTACCATCTTTATATGACTCGGATTTTTTCAGGTCTCCGTGCCGGCGGACTGGATTCTTGGTGGAATCTTCCATAACAGGTTCAAGACGGTAATTAGCTGTTTCGGCAAGATGTTTTGCCGCGACGGGAGTAAGCCACAGACTATCCATGATGTTGGTCAGCACCTCCAGATCGTTGTTCATCTGATAGAGAATTTTCGAAGAAGAGTAATACGTCCATTCCCCTTCTTTATTTCCGCTGACATAAATTCCTTTGGACTTCAGGTATCCATCCTGATAGTAGTAGGTCCATTCTCCGTTCGGTTTACCGGCGACAATTTCTCCCCGTCCGCCAACGATGCCGTTGGAATACTTCCATTCCATATAACCACCGGTTTGTTCGGAGAGAACGGTTAACTCATTGATCGTGCTGTTGTCTGTTATCTTTTTTGTGCTTCCTATGCAGTAGGATGTGTTTAACCTGTCCCCGTCACTTTCTGAAAAAATCAGCCACTCCTCATTCATAAACGCCTTGATCCCGCATCCATGTGTTTTCTGCGAGGGCGTATGCACGATGATGTTGCCTTCGGGCTGGCCTTTGAATACCTTGGAAGGTTTAAAGATGATGCGGGAGTTGAAGCCGTTATCAACTTCTTCGATGTTCAGAATCTTTCCTATGAAGATGACGGCGAGGTCGTTGTATTGTTCAATGGAAAACTCGCTCTTTTGATCTTGTGCGTAGAGAAAATTCACACTTAAGATCAAGCACATGCTCCACGTCGTCAGATGGTATTTTGCCTTTTTATAATCCATAGTACAAAATAACGAAGGAAACACTGAATTAAATTCCATTAGGTCTTCAGTTATCAACAATTATCTGTTGAGATGCGTGAAGTTGATTTTATATCCGGTCTGCTGAGAGACACTAACCATTCCCATTACAAAGGTAGGGTAAATTGCAGAAAGATGTCGATAAAACTTATCAAAATATCGAACAAACTTCCTAAAGTATTTGAGGAATGCTTGTTATATCCACATTCCCACCTGAGATGATGAGGCCGATGGTTTTACCTTTGAATTGCTCAGGGTATTCGAGTAATGCAGCAAGGGTTACGGCCCCTGAAGGCTCAACAACCAGCTTCATCCTTTCCATGATAAGGCGGATGGATTGCCGGATGGCATGTTCACTTACCGTGAGAATACCTGTACAATGTTCTTTGATGATCGGGAACGTTTTATCTCCAAGGGAAGTCAGCAATCCATCCGCAATGGTTGCCGGGTTTTCAGAAGGATGAATAAAACCGTCTCTGAAACTTCTGAAGGCATCGTCCGCCATGGCAGGTTCAATGCCCCACACTTCTGTATTAGAGGAAAAATACCTGGCACTGAGGCAAGTTCCTGATAGCAGTCCACCGCCCCCTACAGGTGCTAAAATAGCGTCCGCAACATCGGGCATGTCTTCCATCAGTTCTTTGGCAGCGGTTGCCTGGCCTGCAATGATGCGATAATCATTATATGGGTGTATCAGAATGGCGCCTGATTTCTGAATATACCGTTCCAGTGTTTGTTCCCGGTCAGCAGTGGTGGGCTTACAGAAGATAATTTCAGCTCCATAGCCTTTGACGGCAGACTTCTTTATCCCCGGTGCATTCTCCGGCATGACAATCGTGGCCTTGATCCCACGGTTTCGTGCTGCCAATGCCAGTGCCTGTGCATGGTTGCCACTCGAGTGCGTTGCTACTCCCAGCTTCGCTTCATCATCTGATAATGAAAGTATAGCATTGGTGGCTCCGCGGATCTTGAACGCACCAATTTTCTGTAGGTTCTCACACTTGAAATGAAGCTCCGAACCCACGAGATCATCCAGGGTGCGGCAACGCATGACCGGTGTGCGATGAACATATTCGCGAATGCGTGATTCAGCATCCAGAATGGTTTGTTTATCCGGAACGGCTTCCAGGTTTGTCATTTCAACAATTTAACCGTGTCTTCCAGGTCCACCTCAATGCGTTTGCTTACGCCCATATGTCTCACCTTTACAAATCCTTTGGCTTCTACCCTGGTGTCCTTTTTCAACCCACCGGACAGCAACATGGGCAAGCCTACCGCCAGCATCTGACCGAACGAGGTCTGAACACGGAATGCATATGTCTGCGTTCCGTTTGGCTGGATCTTCACTTTATCCTTCAGTTTGGCCTTTCCGATGTTCATATTCATCATCCGGATATCAAGATCATAATCGGTAATAGAGAAGCTGAATTTGTTGGGGTTGTTGATGGCAATCTGGATCTCAGCATCAATGCCTTCCTTGGAGATTTCAATGATCCTGACGGACTTTACACCCTCGATCTCCACCGGTTCATAGTGCATGCACGAAGTGAGGAAGAGAATAATCCCCGCAAGGGACAGTCTGGTAAAATGCTGAAATCGAGTCATGCCGAAAGATAGGAAAAAACCATGCCGGAAATTTGATCAGGCCGGGAATGCCCGGATGTAATACGTGCTTTACCGGACCACAGTAATGGCAGGAGCTATTGCTACATTGCTTTTATTGCCGGCACGGTCAACCACATAAACTTCATAAACCACGGACTGGCTGGACGACTGGTCTGTGATGGTGGTGCTGTTAAGAGTTACCTGTACCTTACCCTGAATCGCGATGTCACTTCCATCCGGCGCCAACTGCTGGATACGCGATCCGAAAACAACCCCATTACGGGTATCCGTAATGAAGAGGTTTTGAATACCGCTTTCATTCTGCCCGAGGTCGCCGTCTCCATCTTTGTATGAAATTACAAAAACGATGGAATCCTTGAACTCTGTCACTGTGGCCGGAGAAACGGATACCACTTCGATTTCCGGAACCGGACTGATGGTGTTGTCATCCTTTTTGCATCCGGCCAAAAGAAAACAGGCTGTGGTGAACAAAAGCCCAATGCTGGTTATTTTCATATTCTCCAAGATTTGGTTCAGGGCTTCACCCTGAATGCAAAATACGTTTTATACTCGTAGGCGAAGCCATCACGTAGGAATTCGGTATTCTGACTGTGGTCGCCGTCGTTCATATAGTATCGGAAAAAGATGGTGGTGTCCTTTGGCAGGGACGAGGTATTGATCGTGGCGATATATATCTCGTCCGGATTAAGGTTCAGGTAAGAAGCATTGACCTGCCAGCCAGTGCTGAAGTCATCCGGGTCAAGCGACATCTTTACCTGATTTACCAATAGATTCTTGATGGCCGTGCTGTCATCATCCACATAAAAGGCCAGCACAAAATTCACATTGTTCGGTACGAAGAAAGGTTTGTAGATGATGCTGTCTACGCGGTTATTCTGATCTGAATAGGCTACGGTTGGCGGTATCTTGTCATCAATGGCCACATAAAACGGAGAGACCAGGGTAGGTTCGAGGTTGGGGTATTTAGATACTTGTCCGTTGATATCCCTTGCTCCGTTGAGGATCCAGTTTGCGATATGGTCAATATCCTCCTGATCCATGGGTACGCCGATGTTGTCCTGAGGCATCCTGTCATCCTGGTTCACAAAACAACAGTTTGTGATGCGTTCGTGCAAAACGGATTTTGCCGTATCATATGGGACGACACGAAAGGTGAAGTCATTGTTGGCGTTGTTCTTGATCACCGGATGATATACTAAAGTAGCATAAGACGACTGGACCGACCTGAAGTCCGGTTCGAAGTTGCCATCGTGGCAACCCGGCAATGCACATCGGGTGATGAAGATATTGCGATGGATGCCGGTGATGGAGTTGGGGTCAACGGTGTCGTTCCCTGATCCGCCCGTGTTATAGTCGACATCATCGTAAGGGTTGTCGGGCACAGCGTCATCTTTCTTACATGCACCGAAACCGATCATCAGGATGATGGTCAGGGTGGATACGGGAAGGAGCCAGTTCTTTGTCATGATCGGATGTTTAAACAAATGCCTGAAGCAATGGTGATCCGAGCAACATGCCTGCCGGAATATCGGCGTCGAAGCCCAGGATATTGGCGATGGTCGGAACCACATCAATGCTTTCCCCGGTTTCTGTGGAGATGACCTGGTCTTGTTTTACAACGGAGGGTGGTCCAACCACCATGCAAAATATCTCCCGTGAAGTCGGGTCGCTGGTATGGTCAAGGGCATAGCGGCCGTAGGGATCAATAATGGTGTTCGGGCTCAGGTTACGACCGTGCTCGGGAACCACGATCATCACCGTATTGTCCTTCATTCCGGGAGTATTCTGTATTGTATACCACAGGTGTGCTGTTGCATAGCTGGCCCGGTTGAGGTTGCGACAGTAGGCGGTGAAATCCGTATGACACACATCCACGCCCTGCATGTTCACCACACATAGTTCAGGTTTAAACTCCTGGATCACGCGTTCGGTAAAGAAAATATTGAACATATCCCCGTTCAGTGCACCGATCCCCCAGGGGTTGTTATATCCTCCATTCACCGCATCTGCAAATTCCTGTGAGATGAAAGATTCCACCTGAACTGCTCCGGTCGGGTCGTTGGTCACACCGGCGTCATTATTGCTGAATTCTCCGCTGAAGTTGCTGTCGCAGAAGCCACGCACTTTCTCCACCAGTTTCTTTTCATCTGAAGAGAAAACCCGTGGATTACCAAGGGTATCGTAACCGGCCTGACTGATGATGGATGACGGTTGAATATGATTTGCGCCATAGGCAGCACCATATCCCGGATAGTTGCTGTAGTTCAGCAAAGGGTAGGGACCGAGAGAATCGGAAATCCACCACGCATTGGTGGCAGGCATGGAAGGGGTATTGTATTTCCTGTAGTATTCGAAAACAGTAGGGAACTTAGGATTCTCCCGGATGCTTACATCGGTGGTCGTGTAGGTACCTGTAAGCGCCGTTGTATGTCCGTTATAGTGACCTGTTGGTCCATCTACATACCGGAATTCACGGAACAGCGTACCGTATTTCTGAAGGGGCTGTGCCAGCGGGTTTGAGGTGATGGGGTTTACACCCGGATAAATGTCACCGGAGATGGGCTCGGTGCCGGTGAACAAGTGTGGCATCAGGTTGCCTTCGGCTTTGTGTACGGATTCAAGATTCCGGACGCCGCCTGCGAACAGGCAGAAAACCACGTGGTCTACACGCCGCGCGCCTGTGGCAGCGAAAAGTCTGCCCGTAGGAAGGATATATGGTGCAGCAAATGCGCCTGCGGTAGCTGCGGTGGCTTTTTTAAGAAATGACCTTCTTAGCATGACGGCTTAGCGTTAGTAATATCTGTATTCGTTCGAAGTCATCATACCATAATACACCAATTCTGGCGTGATGGTATTGTCCTGGTTGATGAGATTGCCCAGGTACCACTTTTCATAATCCGTGGCATCGCGGTTGTAGAATTTTCTGAAAGCATCGTTTATAAAACCATCCACATCATTTTCCATTTCCACTTTGGTCGGGATCTGTGCTCCTGTTTTGTTGAGGAAGTTCCGGATGATCATATCCTCCACCAGCTTTTTGTCACCCACCGCGGCATACGATACGGCAAGATCCACCAGTTCATCATTGGATATGGTTGTTCCGAACAGATCCGAATAGGCGATGGAGATGAACTCAATGGTAGACTTCACATGGTCTTTTAGTGATCCGGGTGGATTGATCACTACGTCATTCACCTCGTATACGTATTCCTTTTCCTTGTTGCAGGAGGTTGCGATGATCAGCACTATGGACAGGAAAAGCAGCAGGTTTCTTTTCATACTTATGCTAGTTTTTGAGGCCTACAAATTCGTCCATCGAAAGAATTGTTTTTTGCAACGCTTTGTAATCGGAATTGGATTGGTACATGGCGCTGAGACTGCTCATTTGTTCGGATGTTGCATCCTTGAACAGGTAACGCTGAAATAGATTCCTGACCTGACCTTCAAAGTAACCTGATGAGGCGAAAAAGATGGTAAGGAAATCGGCCTTGTTCTCACCGATCTGGTAAAACAGGGTTCCGGTAAAGCCATCCACAATCTTTGACGCCTCCGCTAATTCCGTTTGTGTAGGGTATCGGAGGAGGAAGTTCTGGAACATGGATACCACAAAATTCTCCGTACCCATGTTGATATCGTCGTAATAGGCATTGTCCACACAACGCCGGTGCACCCCGATCATGTTGATCTGGCCGGAGGGAAAATCAACAGGCACATCCTGAAGGGCCTCGAGTCTGGCAATCTCCGCTTTGATCGCCGGAAAGTACGGGCCGTAGGTGGCGGTATCCTGAAGCAGAAGGTTGTAAATGAAAATATCCTGGGTGATCTGAGCTGTGTCAAGGCCATTGAGGAGTTCTATCCTGGCCAGATCGTATGCTCTTGCATAATATTCATTGCTGCTAAGGATGATCTCCACCAGTTGTTCACGGTCTGCCATCGACAGATCGTTCTGCTGAAGAATTGTAAGGCCTGTGGCAAGCTCCGCAGAAGAAGGTTTACGGCCAAGCACGCTGATGTAAAGTTTGTTGATGTAATTCTCCATGATCACCTGTCGGGGCAGGTCGCTGACCGTTGGATCAGGAGGTACGATGTTGTCCGGAACGACGATGAGTTCATCCTTTGCACATCCGGCCATCAGCATGGCAAGTGCAAGGGCGATTCCCGGCAAGAGGTTTTTCATGATAGGTGTTCTTTGGACTGAACAGTTACGAATGCTTTGGCAATATAGGTTTTTTGTAGGATTCGGGCAATGCAAAGTCTGTGCCAGATAGTAGATAGTAGACAGTAGGCAGTAGGCAGTGCGTGACGCGTTAGGCTGACGAGGGAAGGTTTGCCCAGGGGTACGCGGGGGGGTATGATGTATGATGTGTGATGTGTTGATGTGGAGGTTCGGCGAAGGTTGTACCTTCGTCGTACTATTCTGTAGCTTGTAGCTACCCTGTCATTAACCAATGATAATGCGGGTTGAGATGCATACGAAATATGCTGTTTTTAAGATCCCTCGCTGCACTCGGGATCACACGACCGATTTGTCAAAGGAAGGAAAGATGAACCCTGTTATCCCGAGCGAGGAATCTGTGCGGTCTGAATACTCCTACTTGATTCAGCCGCTTCCCTTTTTATTCATTCCCCACCACTAACGACTAACTACTATCTACCAACTACTATTTACTATCCGCAAAATACTTATAAAACCACGGAATGGTCTCGATGCCTTTGAGGTAATTGAATACGCCGAAGTGTTCATTGGGGGAATGGATGGCGTCGGAGTCCAGGCCGAAGCCGAGGAGGATGGACTTCAGTCCGAGCACCTCTTCGAACAATGCCACGATGGGAATGCTACCACCTGTGCGTTGTGGTACGGGTTTCTTGCTGTAGGTTTTTTCCATGGCCCTGGCTGCTGCCTGGTAGGCCGGTGAATCGGTGGGAGTAACCACGGGAAGTCCACCATGGAAGGGCGTTACCTTTACCTTCACATAATCCGGTGCTGTTTTTTCAAAATGATCGGCGAACAGTTTTGTGATTTTTTCCGGGCGTTGGTTAGGTACCAGACGCATGGATATCTTGGCGTAAGCTTTTGATGCGATAACGGTTTTTGCGCCTTCACCTGTATAGCCACCCCAGATGCCATTCACATCCAGGGTAGGTCTGATCGAAACCCTTTCGGGCGTGGTATATCCCTTTTCTCCTTTTACATTTTTTATATCAAGATGTTTGTTAAAATCATCCTGACTGAAGGGGGCTTTTGCCATCTCAGCGCGTTCCTCTGCAGTGAGTTCTACCACGTCATCGTAAAAACCGGGAATGGTGATGTGACCATCCGCATCGATCAGCGAATGGATCATATCACAAAGTACGTTGATGGGGTTGGCAACACCGCCGCCATAAATCCCTGAATGAAGATCCCGGTTGGGGCCTGTCACTTCTACCTGTAAGTAGCTGAGTCCGCGCAGGCCTACTGTGATGGAAGGAATGTTATTGGCTATGATGGCCGTATCGGAGATCAGGATGATGTCCGCTTTCAGTTTTTCCTTGTTTTCTTTGAGGAAGTCGCCGAGATTCTCAGAGCCAACTTCTTCTTCCCCTTCGATCATGAATTTTACGTTGCATGCGAGTGTGCCTGTTTGCAGCATGGTCTCGAATGCTTTTACGTGGAGGTACATCTGACCTTTGTCGTCCGATGCACCACGGGCATAAATCTTTTCATTCTTGATTACCGGTTCGAACGGAGGGGAATCCCACAGGTCCATCGGGTCGGGAGGTTGCACGTCGTAGTGGCCGTATACAAGCACGGTGGGCAATGAGGGGTTGATGATTTTCTCACCATAAACAACGGGGTAGCCTGCCGTGGCGATCACCTCCGTGTTGTCGGCACCGGCAGCGGCAAGGGAAGATCTGACAAACTCCGCAGTTTTCAGTACCTCTTCTTTGTAAGCGGGATCGGCACTAACGGATTTCAGGCGCAGCAGTGCAAAAAGTTCTTCGATGAACCGGTCCTTGTTCTCGTTGATATAGGCATTCACAGCCGAGGCGGTAGGCGTTTCCATAACCGTAAGATTAAATGTAGAGCGTAAATATAGAGAGAATGCCTGAGAGCAGCGCTCAGCTTCCGGCACTTGAACACGGCAGAAGCATACGTGGTTATTAGAACATAGCCCCACTACACGTAGAAATATGATTTGGGATGATGAATAATTGAAAGGTTTATGTCACAATTGTTAGCTTTTATCCACTTACATCACCCATCACACATCGTACATCACCCATCATACATCACAGTTGATTTATCTCAACATTACCATTTTCCCTGCGGCTTTTGATGTCAAATTAATGTCTTAACTTTACCCTGTCCATCAGTTGATTGTTTTAGGAGTAGAAGACATCTCAACCGAACCACCATGAAAAATATTTTTCAAATGTTAACATGCGGAGGAGCATTGACCAGAACGGGTGCAATGCTCGCTTTCGTGGCCATTAACTTTGCAGGTCTCAACCCGGCATTTGCCACCAGCTATTATGTAAACGATGCCAGCACTGTTGGTGACATCTGGTGCACGGCCGTAGGAAATAATTCCAATAACGGGACCAGTGTGAGCACACCCAAGCTCACCATCGCCAATGTGATCAGTACCTATGCACTGGTGGCAGGTGATGTTGTTTACATCGACAAAGGAACCTACAGCGGACAAGTGACTGTCACATCCAGTGACGATGGTTCAATATCCGGACACGTGACATTCCGCGGAGCTGGCAAGGACGTGACCATCCTCACATACGGTTCGGGTAACACCGTTTACCTGAACGGAAGCAGTACCCTCGTCCAATGGGTGAAATTTGAGGATATGACCATCACTGCTACGGGTAACACATATTCAGCTGTGTATTTGTATGGCAATGCGGATAATCACTACTTCAACAATTGTAAGATCACCCAGACATCAGCTACCGGCGGAAGGTGTATCTACATGGTAGGTGATATTGATGATACTGAGATTGACAGTTGTACGATCAGCCAGTCCAACTCCGGTGGCTACCGAACCATACACATGAATGACGATATCTCCTACGGAGCTTATTCAAACAATAGCATTCACCACTGCAATATCACATACCCTTCAGGAGGAAGAGGTATTTACTGCCAGGCCTTCTGGACCACACCCTCGGGTATTGCCATATACAATGACACGGTGTATTCTTCCTCCACCACTGCCGGTACCACAGGCATTTATATTGATGATGTGTTGAGCGTGGACATCTATAAAAATTCCATACGCAACGGAAACGTCGGGATTTATCTGAATGCATTCTTTAATTCCTCCATCACCAACCACGAAATATATAATAACATCATTACTGGTTCCGTGAACGGGCTAACCTCCAATGAGGCCACCACGGTTGATCTGTATTATAATTCATTCTATAATTCACAGAATGCATTGCTCGGATCAGGCGCTGTGTCTCTGAAGAACTGGGACATCGTGAATAATATCTTTTATTCCGGAGCGGCTTCCTCAAGCTATGCATGCATAAATATTAATGATAACAGCACCAATTCTTCCCGTCCCACTACATGTGACTATAACGTTTACTATGCACCTAACGGGGCGGCATTC
The DNA here is from genome assembly GCA_020435415.1 of Flavobacteriales bacterium. NCBI lineage: Bacteria > Pseudomonadati > Bacteroidota > Flavobacteriia > Flavobacteriales > Flavobacteriales bacterium. The sequence continues at coordinate 113,683 of JAGQZQ010000001.1, read as the reverse complement.
GGGAGGAACGCGATAACAATGACCAGTTACACCACACTGGCTTCCTGGCAGGGTGCGGATCATACGAATGCAGGTGGCACCTCGGGAGACGAAAATGCGGTGGAAGGCAACCCGAATTACAACGATGTATCTACTTTTGACCTGGATCTTACCGTCGGGTCGGCGGCATTGAACGTAGGTACTTCCCTGGCCATTACCGATGATATTTACGGAGGCTCGAGGGGTACACCATCAGATGTTGGCGCTGTAGAAGCGGAAGCCGCCCTGCCCATCACCCTTCGTTCCTTTTCCGTGGATTGTGATCCTGCGAACGCTGGTATTAAGATAACGTGGATCACCGCATCTGAAGTCAACAATGACTTCTTTACCATAGAAAAAAGTATGGATGCGGTAAATGCGGAAACCGTTGTTACGGTAAAAGGCGCGGGCAACAGCACTGATCTTCTCCTGTACGAGGTTACCGATGATAACGACTTTAACGGTACCGCACGGTATTACCGTCTTGCCCAAACCGACATGAACGGCCAGCGGAAAACGTGGCCCTGGATGCAGGTGCGGTGCGAACAGCATGGAACGGCTGAATTGGTCCTTTACCCCAATCCTTCGGATCGTTTTGTGAATTGTATGATCCGTTCACAGCTACCAGGTTTATCACGGGTAAGAATGATCAATATGATTGGCCAGACAGTCTATACAACGGAGGCAAATCTGCAATCGGGTACCAATCAACTCTACATTGATCTTTCCACATTTCCTTCCGGAACCTACATGTTATATGCGGAAACCCCCGATGGGGAGGCGATGACGGAAAGGGTGGTTAAGAATTAAGAATGACGAATCAGGAATAATACGTCAGTGCGTTTCCGGGATTCTGGAAGATGCCCTGACCAGTACATTTCCCGTCATTTCTTTCGGTTGATCCAATCCCATCATATTTAGCAACGTAGGCGCCACATCGGCCAGGATACCATTCTGTATGGATTTAAGTTTCGGATGGATAAGAATGGCAGGAACCGGATTGGTGGTGTGTGCCGTATTCGGTGTGCCGTCATCATTGATGGCAAAGTCGGCATTGCCATGGTCGGCGATGATGAGGAAACTGTATCCATGGGTGATGCCGGTTTCAACTACGCGTTTTACGCATGCATCAATGGTCTCCACTGCTTTTACAATCGCTTCGTAAACGCCGGTATGGCCTACCATATCGGGGTTGGCAAAATTCAGACAAACGAAGTCGGTGTCTTCATTCATCAGTTCCGTGGCGATGGCATCCGTCACTTCCCAGGCACTCATCTCCGGTTGGAGGTCATAGGTTGCCACCTTGGGTGAGTTGATCATAATGCGCTTCTCTCCCGGGAAAGGTTCCTCTCTTCCGCCTGAAAAGAAGAATGTCACATGCGGATATTTCTCAGTTTCCGCAATACGGATTTGCTTTTTTCCTGCATCGGATAAAACCTCGCCAAGGGTATTTTTCAGATTGTCCTTCCTGAACATCACGTCCACCCCTTTGAAGGTCTCATCGTAGACTGTCATGGTCACGTAGTGAAGGTTGAGCTTGTGCATGTCCTGTTCCGGAAAATCCTGTTGCGTCAGCGCCTGTGTGATTTCACGGCATCTGTCAGTGCGGAAGTTGAAACACAGCACGACATCACCTTCGGAGATGGTTGCGACCGGCACTCCGATGTCGTTGGTGCACACATGTGCACGGATAAACTCGTCGGTGATATCATGGTCGTATGAGCTCTCAATGGCAAGTTCTGCATTGGTGACCCTTTCCCCTTTGCCGTGAACCAGCAGGTCATAGGCTTCTCTTACACGCTCCCATCGTTTGTCCCGGTCCATGGCGTAATAGCGACCGATGACCGATGCGATGGAGACAGGCTTATTCTGAATATGTTTTTCGAGATCCTTTATAAAACCAAGTCCGCTTTTGGGATCGCAATCGCGCCCATCCGTAAATGCGTGGATGTATGTCTGCGGGACACCGGCATCTTCCGCCAGGTCGCAAAGCGCCTTCAAGTGGTTGATGTGCGAATGAACGCCGCCATCGGACACCAGACCGATGAGGTGCAGTTTGACATTGTTGTTTTTGGCGGTCTCAAATGCTTTCTGCAAGGCGGGGTTTGCCTTGATCTCACCGTCCAGGATTGCTTTGTTGATGCGTTGAAGGTCCTGATAAACGATTCTTCCGGCACCGATGTTCAGGTGACCTACTTCCGAGTTGCCCATTTGTCCGGCGGGCAGACCCACGTCTTCGCCTGAAGTAAGAAGGTGGGCATGTGGGTATTTATCATACAGCCCGTCAACAAAAGGGGTATTGGCCCGTGCAATGGCATCGGATTGACTGCCGTTACCGTCGCCCCATCCGTCAAGGATAAGCAGCACGGTTTTCTGAAAGGGAGTATCGCTCATGGTGAAAGGTTATGAACGACAAAGATACTGATGAATTAAGAATTAAGAATTAAGAATTAGGAATGAAAGGGGGATCATCTGGGTAACATTAACCAACGAACTGTTAAAGATCATTGAAGCGATAAGATAGATTCAGACCCCATAAGCCAGAACAAAGCGTGAAGGCATACCATATCTCCACGCTTCATTCCTAATTCTTAATTCAACTTGTCTCCCCGTAACTCCCGGAATCGTTTCCTGGCTTCCACGGACAGCAAACTGCCCGGGTGGTCAACCAGTAGCTTTTGGTAGAGTTCCATCGCTTTGGTTGGGTCATTCAGGCGATATTGGTAGAGTTCAGCAAGGTTGAACAAGGCATTGTCCGCCAGGATATCAAACGAATAATTGTCGATGATCTTTTGATAGAAGTTAGCCGCCTCTTTAAACCGGCCATGTTTTTCCATGATCTCTGCTTTCTTGAAAAGGATTTCATCTGCCAAAGCGTGCGTAATGGCCAGCTGTGAAATGGAATCCAGCGCAAGGAGGGCGAGGCTGTCTTTGTTTCTGAAAGACAACAGGTCAGCGCGGGCGTACATCTGTAGCGGGAGATCAAGAGAGTCACCATCCTGGTTATCGGTGATCAGGAGGGAAAGGTCGAGGGCGTCGTTGGCAATCAGCTTGGTGGTAGCTGCTTTCAGCACATCCAGCTGGGCTTTTGCCCAGTTGAAATCGCCCATATAGTAGGATAACTTTGCATTGCGTAGCTTGGCCTGGTGACCTATGGGGTCGTTCTTAAAATCCTTCTCGACCTGACTGTACAGCAGGGTTGCCTCCCAGCGTTCTCCTGTCAGCAGATAAATGTCGGCCAGTTCCAGTTTGACTTCCGCCAGTTTGGACTTTGAGATTCCCGGTGCTTCCAGCATGCCGGTCAGTTCTCCGATGCCGGCATCCATATCGTGAAGATAAAATGCCTCAAGGTGGGCCAGGTCACGCACCATCAAAGAGGTACGATCGGAAATGCCGAATTCATTCAGGGTTTCCTTGTATTTTGTCTGAAGGGTGGTGATTTCACTTTGCTGAACACCTGGATTTGTGGTGATCTTAAGATACATGACTTCCAGCATCAGCACGCGAGCATCGGGGTAGTGGTAGCCATTGTTTCCTTTGCCGATGATGTAGTTATAGCAATCAATGGCAACATCGTAATCACGATTTTGTGTTGCAATAGCGGCCAGGTTCATAATACGCTGGCCATTCTCACGAAGCCGCTTGTCCAAGGCTTTGGCTTGTATGAGGGCAGATCCGAATTGTTTCTCCTGCATGTAATACCAGGTCAACAGTTCGGAAAAGACCACGGCATCCGGGTATTTCTGAATATGTTTGAGTAGAAGACTCTTGAGCAGCTCCCTTCGTTCTCCGGTGACGTCATTTCCTATTTTGGCCTGCAGGGCATTCTGCACGGTTTGGATGTACGAAGGGTCCTGGTCTAGCAGGGAAATATATTCTTCGAACATTTTGATGTATTCTCCATTGGCCGCGTAGATTTCGGCCAGTTCCATATTGAAGGTGTAAATACCATTGAACAGGACCCTTCCTCTTAGGTAGGCAACGACTGCAAAACGCGTTTCCCCTTTCCCCATGAAGGTATTGGCAAGATCGATCACCTCTTTCTGAATAGCCGGAAGTTCACGTACCGTTTTCTCGTATTGTTGCTCGGCGTCTTTATCTTCACCGGACTTGCGATAGACATAGCCCAGGTCTACCTGGTATGCCAGACTTGTGGGGTTATTCTTGATTTGCTTCCGGACCAGCTTTTCCGCTTTCTTGAAGTCCGCCAGTTCCAGATAGCATGTCAGCAGGGGTTGGTAGTAATAATTGTCAGGCCGGGACTCGAATAATTTTTCGTAGTAATAAACCGCCTTTTCGTAATCTTTCTGTTGTAGGTATAACCCGGCCAATTGCTCGTCTGTTTCCGTCTGAGCAAATACCGAACCTGATGCAAGCAGCGAGCAGCTGAGGGTAAGCAGGTATATGATTCGTTTCCACATCATAGGTGGGCGGCCTTCAGGCTATCAACCGTGTGTCTGATATAAGGTTGTATTGAATCGTACTGGATCAGTTTCTTTTTGGCCATGTTTACGGTTTTTTCTATTTCCTGTTGCCATGAGGCCAAAGCTTCTCTTTCGTCATTCAGATATTTGTCAACCAACGAACCTTCCAGATTGCCCTCCTGGATATCTTTTCTCAGGTTGTCGATCTGGTTTGCGGAGGTTTGCATCTCCTGAAGATAAACGTGGTAACGGTCCTTTAAATTTGATAGGGGTTTGCGAATACCACGATAGGACGAAACCATCACCGCCAGGCTCTTTGGAAAAGTATCCTGGTATTCCGCGGCTATGGTGTGCAATCCATCGTTGACACTGTCCAGGCATGCCATGGATTGTTTGTAGTCAATGCTTTTTAGAAAATCATCAAGTTGACGGATTTCGGTTTGCAGGCTGTCTAACACCACCAGGTTATTTTCCGATGGGTCGGAGCATGAGGTGGCTGTGCTCAGCATACCAGCCGCCAAACAAAGGTAAAGGGTGAATCTAATCAACATATTCAAAACGGGTATAGGGTTCAAGTGCTTTGGGGATGCGAATGCCTTTCTCGGTTTGGTTGTTTTCCAGCAGCGCGGCAACGATCCGGGGCAGGGCGAGGGCGCTTCCATTCAGCGTATGTGCGAGTTTGTTTACCTTATCTTCCTTGAAACGGAGCTTGAGCCGGTTGGCCTGGTAGCTTTCGAAATTAGATACGGAGCTCACCTCGAGCCATCTCTTTTGCGCGGCGGAATACACTTCCATGTCGTAGGTCAGTGCGGCGGTAAAGCCCATATCTCCGCCACATAACTTCAGCACGCGGTAGGGGAGTTCCAGTGCCTGCAGGAGGCCTTCCACATAGCTTGCCATCTTTTCCAGAATCTCGTAGGATTGGTCGGGATGGCTGATCTGAACGATCTCTACTTTGTCGAACTGATGTAAACGATTAAGGCCCCTTACATCTTTACCATAAGAACCTGCTTCTCGTCTGAAGCAAGGGGTGTAGCCCACCATCCTGATCGGAAGTTGTGAGGTCTCCACCACCATGTCACGCCATAAGTTGGTCAGTGGGACTTCGGCTGTCGGGATCACATAAAGTTCATCCTTTTCGGCGGTGTACATTTGCCCTTCCTTATCGGGGAGTTGACCGGTAGCAAAGGCAGAGTCTTTATTCACCAGGATGGGCGGCTGGAATTCTTCATAGCCTTCTGCAAGTGCCCGGTCCAGAAAGAAATTGATCAGGGCTCGCTGGAGTCTGGCTCCTTTGCCCTGGTATACCGGAAAGCCGGCACCTGTTACCTTGTTGCCCAAACCGAAATCGATGAGGCGGTATTTTTCTGCCAGTTCCCAGTGGGGCATAGCGTTGTCACCCAGTTCCGGGGTTTTACCACCTTCTCTGACCACCACGTTGTCTTCCGGCGTTTTTCCCTCCGGGACGGAATCATGAGGCAGGTTGGGAAGTTCAACCAGCACGTCGCGGATGGATTGCTCGATGGTATCGAGTTTTTCGCTGAGTGTTTTGCTCTGCTCTTTCAATTCTGAAGAGCGGGTCTTCATTTGTTCTGCTTCCTGTGCCTTGCCCTGTTTATATAGGTCACCGATGGAGCGTGCAAGTTGATTGGCTTCTGCCAGCAGGTCATCGTTCTCCGCCTGGGTTGTCCGGCGCTCCTGGTCGAGGGCCAGAATGCGGTCGATGGTTGCACGGGCATCGACATTCTTCTTCTTTAGCTTTTTTACCACCTCGTCGGTTTGGTCCCGGATAATTTGAATAGGCAGCATTTGGTCAATGGTTTTTATTGGTTCAAAAAAAAATCCCGAACAACTGATCGGGATTTTAAAAATAATGATTCAGATGTTTCTATTGGCCGGGTTCAACCACTGAAACATACGATTTGTTATCTTTTTTGCGCTTAAATTCCACAACACCGCCGGTAAGAGCAAACAGGGTGTGGTCTTTTCCGATGCCTACGTTCAGGCCCGGATGGTGTTTTGTGCCGCGTTGACGCACGATAATATTTCCGGCGATTACTTTTTGTCCACCGAAAATTTTAATGCCCAGACGTTTACTTTCTGATTCTCTACCGTTCCTGGAACTACCGACTCCTTTTTTATGTGCCATGGTTGTATACGGTTATAAGGTTATTCGCCTTTGTCTTCTTTTTTTGTTTTCTCAGCCTTTGGAGCTGCCTTTGCAGCGGGTGCTTTCTTGGTATCTGCTTTTGGGGCGGCCTCTTTTTTAGGAGCTGCTGCCTTTTTTTTGTCTTCTTCCTTCGGTGCTACTTCGGTTTCCGCTTTGGGAGCAGCAGCCTTAGCCTTGTTAACCGGAGCCTTCGCGCCTGTTTCTTCGATCTTTTCGATCTTGATACGGCTGATGGATTGGCGATGACCGTTCAGTTTGCGGTAGCCTTTTCTTCTCTTCTTCTTGAAGACCAAAACTTTGTCTGCCTTCATGTGCTCAACAATGGTAGCTGTTACACCTGCACCTGCAATGGTGGGTGCACCGGTGGTCACTTTTCCTTTGTTGTCAATCAGCAACACTTTATCCAGCAATACCTGATCTCCCTCATTCTGAGCGAGTTTGTTTACAAACACCTCCTGGTCCTTTTCGACCTTGTACTGGTGTCCGCCTATCTTTACGATTGCATACATAGTTCCTTGTACTTACATTAAGGGGGTGCAAATGTATGAAAAAGAATTTCGATCCCCAAGAAATTTTGTTGCCAGTCGCATGCCTGTTCTCACCCCCGACCTAAATTCTTCACTTTTAATTTTCATTCTTCACTCTTCATTCTTCACTCGTCATTCATCTTTTCTGATTCACCAGGTATATACCTGCCAGTATTGTAGCGATGGCGGCCACCTTCACCAAACTCATCACTTCCTTGTCAAGCACACCCCATAGAACAGCCACCACGGGGATCAGGTAGGTGACAGAGGCTGCGAACAAATGGCTTGTTACTTTGATAAGCATGTTGAAAAGCACTACGGCAAAGGCTGTGCCCACCATGCCCAGGATCATGACGAACCCCATGCTTGTCATGGCATGCGGGTCGGTGGCCAGGCGTGTGGTGAAATCGGTTGTAAAGAGATAGATGGTGGCTGGTGGACCCACAAACAGAAAGGCGATGGAGGTGATGCTGAGAGAAGGTACCTCGTGAAGCCTGGACTTGATCAGGTTAATGGTAAATCCATAGAACACAGTTGCGAGTATGGCAAGTGCCGCATACATGGCCTGTCCGCCCACTTCACCTCCCTGGTATACCAGAAGGATTGCTCCGGCCAGACCGATGATGATCCCGATCCAATGGTTAATCTTTCCTTTCAGTCCGAAGAATAGAATGCCAATGATCAATGTGAACAATGGTGACAGCGCATTGATGATACCGGCCATGGAACTATCGATGTGCGTTTGTGCCTTGGTGAACAGAAAGGCAGGAATGCCATTGCCGAAAAGTCCTACAAGCGCAATTGGCAAAAGGCTTTTGGGTGGGACCTTACGAATGGCCCTTATACCGAAGGGCATCAAGACCGCACATGCGAACATCAAACGCATGGAAGCGACCTGGGTGTCCGTGAAGGAAACCATCCCCCTCTTCATCAAAATAAAGGAGCTACCCCATGTGAGGGCGAGCAGACAAAGGGTCAGCCATTGGTACAATTTATTTTCCAGAAGATTCATCGGCGGGTCAAAGGTAGTGCGGGGGTTTGAGATTTCAGCACATTGAGAATGTTTATCCCAATGCTTTGTGGAATTAATGGATGACCGTACGCAAATTGGCGACAACCACTGACCTGTTCCGGGCAACCGTTTACCATGTTCCGGTTTCGGGGAGGATCGCTTAAACGTATATTGTGGAAGAAGAACGATGATCCGCATATCCGTTTATCTAAATCAACACTTATTATGAAGATGTGGGCCATTTATTCAGCGGGTTCATCCCGACAACATCAGCGAGGAGTTGGATTCAAATATTCCTTTTTCACCTTTTTTATCGTTACTTTTCTTTTCACTTCTCCATTAACTCATGCAAGTTCTGTTGTAAGTACCGGTGAGATCAAAGGTCGGGTTACCAATGCGGCGACAGGAGAAGCGCTTCCATTTGCCAATGTGGCCGTTAAGAAGAATGGTGATGTTATTACCGGTTCCATGGCCGATGAGCATGGAAATTACCGGATCCGCGGAATCCAACCGGGTGAGTACTCGCTGGAGGCCAGCTTTGCGGGAATGAAAACCACTGTTTTGGAAGGATTGTTGGTTACTGCCGGCGGACTATTGATTCAGGACATCGAGGTGGGAATGCTTGACTTACCGATCTGCGTGGTGAGACCGCCCGTTATTCCCTTGGATCCCTCAAACGAATTTACCCTTACACCGAGGGATATCGCCAAAATCCCTGTGGCTTCATCCGATCCGGTTTCCTATGCCCCGTTGGCCCCCGGCGTATTTCCCGCACCGGACGGCAGCGGCCTCTATATTCGTGGCGCCCGCAAGGAGTCTACCCAGGTCTACATCGATGGTATGAAGGTCATCGGTAGTACAGAAATGCCCGGCCGCAGTATCAACCAGGTGACAGTCCTGACCGGTGGAATTCCGGCGGAATACGGTGACCTGACTGGCGGTCTGATCCTGATAACCACCAATGGGTATTTTAACAGATAGTTGCGCGCAACCCGGAGGGCAGGCCGTCGAATTTCCGACGGCCTTTTTTTATAATTTCGCTTCATGAATAAAACCGAGGAAGGTAAACGACCCCTCACCCTGTGGTTGGCCTCAGGCTGTCTGCTGATCTTTGCCATGGTGGTGATTGGCGGGATCACCAGGCTCACGGGATCCGGGTTGTCCATGGTGGAGTGGAAGCCGGTCACCGGTGCGCTGCCACCGTTATCGGAAGAGGCCTGGCAAAAGGCCTTTGAGGATTATCAGCAGTTCCCGGAGTTCCAGCAACGCAATTTTCATTTCACACTCGATGATTTTAAATCGATTTATTGGTGGGAGTACATTCATCGGCTTCTTGGGCGTCTGATAGGAGTGGTCTTCGTGGTGCCATTTATTTTCTTCTATCGAAAAAAATGGATCACCGGAAGTGCCGTGCCCCGTGCCCTCATCCTTTTTGCCATGGGTGGTTTTCAGGGGGTGCTGGGATGGTATATGGTTCAGAGCGGTCTGGATCATAATCCCCATGTGAGTCACTACAGGTTGGCTGCGCATCTTATGACGGCGCTGGCCACATTCTCCTATGCCTTTTGGTGGATACTGGACATCAGGCGGTCCGGAGATGAACGCATACAGGCGCCTGCCATCCTCACCTGGTCTAAATTGTTGTTGGCGATATTGGCTCTGCAAATTCTCTACGGCGCATTTGTTGCCGGATTAAAAGCGGGTCTGGTGTTCAATACCTGGCCAAAGATGGGAAGTCAGTGGGTAGCAGACGGTGTGACGGCAATGGATCCCTGGTGGACTGGCTTGATAGACGGCCTGGCCGGGGTGCAGTTTGTGCATCGTACCCTGGCATATGGCGTCGCCCTCCTGGCTTTGTGGCTGGCATTCAGGATAAGGAAGAACCCAGTATGGTCATTACTGCATCGCACATCGTTGTGGTTGATCATTGCCGTATCCATGCAATTCATTCTGGGGGTAGTCACCCTGTTAACGGGTGTTCCTGTGGTGATGGGGGTGCTGCACCAGGCCGGTGCCTTCCTTTTATTGGCGGTGGTGTTATCCCTTTGTCACCGCCTGGGGATGTTCAGGGTGTTTCATTCTCTTTCCAGCGGAACGAACTGATCATTCGTTCAAAATCCTTTTCCAGAAAATCAATCACCGGGGCAAGTGAGTCGTTGTTGGGGCTGACCCTGAAATACAAGGAAGCCCTCAGGAAATGATGAACAGAATCGGTCAGGAAGAACTGATATGGACTGGCGGTGCGCTCACCCTTAATCTGAAAAGCCATGCCATATACTTTTCTTTCCGGGTCGGTGATCAGGCTGTCTTCAAAGGCGGTGGCCATGGACATATGCTTGACCTTGAACTGGTATGAGTCTTCAAGATACTGCTGAAGGTTATCCGTTACCGGTTTATAACTCACATGAAGGTTGCCTTTGAATGCGGGGAAGTTGATGTTCATCCAGCACTTTTCCCTGAGCATGGGATCACTGGTGATGATCTCCGCATAAGTGGGGTAATCAAATGTAAAAGGGCAATCCGACTCATAAGCACGGTAAGATTTTTCCGGCAAGTCGATTCGCAGGTATCCGGTTGGCTTGGGCACCGGGTCGTAGCTGTTGCACCCGAGAAATAACAAAACCGGGCTGATGAGAAAAGTGGTACGTTTAAGAAATTCAATCCTCATTTTCCTTGTTCTTTTCCTCTTCCTGAAGGATGGTCACCTTCACCCTGATGATGCGGCGGGTATCCACGGCTTCGATCTTGAACTCCAGATTTTTATAAACAACCACGGCATTTTTATCTGGGATTTTGCCTTCTTGTTCCAGAATAATTCCACCCAGACTTTCCGCTGCGCTGCCATCAAAAGTTCCTTCTTCTAATCCGGTGACCCTGCAAAAATCCTTAAGCAGAATCTTCCCTTCAAAAATAAAGTTGTGATCATCCAGTTTTGAATAAACCAATTCCTCTTCATCAAATTCATCGCTTATCTCACCCACGATCTCTTCAATGATATCCTCAAGGGTCACAATTCCGAGCGTGCCACCATATTCGTCTACCACGATGGCCAGGTGTATGCGCGATTTTTGAAATTCCTTCAGAAGGTCATCGATCTTTTTGCTTTCGGGAACAAAGAAGGGTTTCCGGATCAATGCCTGCCAGTTGAACGACTTCCCTTTGTCGATATAAGGAAGAAGGTCCTTTACGTAAAGCACCCCACCGATGTGATCGAAATGTTCATGAAATACGGGGATACGTGAATAACCCGCATCGATGATCACTTTAAGCACCTCGTCAAAGTCCGCAGTATCATTCAGTGACACGACATCCACCCTGGACTTCATGATTTGCTTCACATCTATATTTCCGAATTTAACGATGCCGGAAAGCATTTTCTGTTCTTCTTCGGTGGTGGCTTCATCCGTGGTTAATTCCAGCGCATGGGACAGGTCATCCATGGAAAGCTCGGTGGATTTCTGCTTGATCCTTTTGTCGAACACGGATGTGAGGGTGATCATGAACAAGGAGATCGGTCTGAAAATGCGTTCCATTACAAACAATGGAAATGCCATTAGACTAGCCATAGGTAAGGCATGTTTGGTGGCGTACACCTTCGGTAATATCTCTCCGATAAGGACGAGCAGGAAGGTGATGAAGACCACCTCCACCAACATGGCAAGTACCTTGTCTCCCTGAAAGTGAAAAACATTGGCTGTCACGAATGAAGACAGGATGATGGCTGCTACGTTAAACAGGTTGTTGGCGACCAATATGGTTGCCAGTAGTCGTTTGGGCCTGTCCAGCAATTGAAGGATGGTCCTGCCCCTTTTCCCGGGATCTTCTTCAAGGGATTTTCGGATCTGTGGGGTCAGTGAGAAGAAGGCCACCTCAGCGCCGGAGATCATGGCAGAAGCCAGCAATAGCAACGGAAGTACGCTCAGAGCAATCGCAGAAGCGGGTGTCAGTCCTTGAAAAGTAACCGTCAGAACGGTCCAGCCTAACGGAAGGCCGTCAGCACTATCCACGGGGACAAACGGTATTGGTACGGCGATGATTCTTCATTGATCAGAACGGAAGGTCATCTGTTGGAGATGGTCCGGAATCGGCATTGGCCGCGGGCTGGCTTACCGGGCCATTGTCATATGAAGGTGCCTGGCTATCATCTCCGAATTCATCCTTCCTGGCGCCAAGCATGGTCATGTTATCCGCAACAATCTCGGTCATGTATTTTTTGTTGCCATCCTGATCGTCCCATGAACGGGTTTTGATCTTTCCTTCAATGTAAACCTGGTTGCCTTTCTTTAGATATTTCTCAGCGACTTCCGCCAGACCTCTCCAGAGTACAATGTTGTGCCATTCCGTCTGATCAACACGGTTACCTGATTTATCTTTAAAACTTTCAGAAGTTGCCAACGGGAATTTTGCAATGGCCACGCCACTTTCCAGATATTTTACTTCCGGATCCTTGCCAAGGTTCCCAACGAGGATCACTTTATTTATGCCTGCCATAACTACACAGAATTTTTATTTTCATCGCCCTATAAAACAATGTTCTCCATCAACCGGGCGAAACGGTCGATGCAACCTCAAAATTAAAAAATAAAACCCAGCTTCACCAGATATTGCTGTACCAGTCGGTGCACGGGCCATGCTACGGGTGAGTCTCTTTCGATCCTTTCAATACCGGGCTGTTTGATAACCCGGTCGCTCTGCACATGACAAAAGACGGCATGAATTCTCTGGTGGGTGAGGATATGGGTTATGGATGTATGATCTATGATCTTCTCTTTACCCGATCTGAAATAGGAAGGCATGGCTTCGATCAGTTCCTCGGGACCGGAAACCGGTTGATCGGACTCCCACAAAGGAAATTCATAAAGGTTTTGCCAGATATCTTTCGTGGTCCTTTTGGTAAGGTGAATGCCCCCTGGATCTTCCCATACGAGGTAGTTGAAGAACCGGTCCCTGGGTTTCTTTTTGGGCGATTTTACGGGTAATTCATCCGTCATGCCTTTGATGTATGCCTTACAAATTCCGGAAACAGGACAGTCTCCGCACCGCGGATTGACGGGGGTACATACCAGCGCTCCCAATTCCATAACAGCCTGGTTCCAGGTGCCCGGATCACGATGATCCAGAATTTCCAGGGCCTGCTGTTCAATGCGTTTGTGTCCTTTTCCCGTGGCAATATCGTCCGTGATAAGAAACAGTCGGCTAAGCACCCTTGACACATTCCCGTCTACCACGGCATACGGCAAACCAAAGGCGATTGATGCAACGGCGTGTGCCGTGTAAGGACCGACGCCTTTCAGGGCAAGCAATGCATCCCTGTCAGCGGGTAACTGTCCCCCATGGGTAGCAACTATCTGACCGGCGGCGTGGTGCATGTTCCTGGCACGGGAATAATAGCCCAGACCCTCCCAGCATTTTAAAACATCCTTTTCTGGTGCATTGGCGAGGTGAGAGACCGTAGGAAACCGGTCAAGAAAACGATGATAGTAGTCCGTACCCTGGTCAACACGTGTTTGTTGAAGAATCACCTCCGATACCCAGATGGCATAAGGATCTTTTGTATTTCTCCAGGCAAGATCACGGCGATGTTCAGCGTACCAGTTCAGCCATTCGTTTTGCCATGTTCTCATCTTAAAACATTCTATGATTGAATTACTTAGCATCAAAATTAATTGATTTTTTTTTGGGTTCCAGACAAAAAGCGTATCTTCGTCTCCCTTTTTCGATTATAACTGATTGAAAATCATTAGGAAAAGATGACAAAAGCAGACATTGTAGCGGAAATTGCTGAAAAAACAGGCATTGAAAAGGTGGCTGTTCAGGCGTCCGTGGAAGCCTTTATGAAATCGGTGAAAAGTGCGATGGTTCAGGGCAAGAATGTTTACCTGAGAGGTTTTGGCAGCTTCGTTGTAAAGAAGCGTGCTCAGAAAACCGGCAGAAACATTTCCAAGAACACCACGATCATCATCCCGGAACATTTTGTTCCAACATTTAAGCCGGCCAAGACCTTTGTAGAGGCAGTCAGGAACAACTCGCCGAAGGTATAGGTCGGATGTCCCGAAAGGAGCGGTTGAGGCGCGGATTGGCGGTGCTGTCGGTGTTGGTTTTATTCGGTTTGATGTGGGTGCTGCCACACAAAGCGGATGAGAAGACCGCCGGAGGAGATTCTTCGCCATCGGTTGAGCAAAAGCTGGCAGAGGCTGTTAGGGACATTCAACAGGGAACAAACCCAATGGAAGGTATCCGCAAACTACGCGAGATACTCGAAGAGGACCCTGATAATATTGAGGCGCTTACCGCAATGGGATATTTCTCACTGATGTCCGGTCAGGGAGAAAAGGCGGTAGCGAGGTTTAAACAGATCCTGGAATTACAACCGGACAACCAAGAAGCATGGTTCTTCATGGGAGATGCCTTGATGATGCAGGCAGATACCCCGGGTGCCATAAACGCTTATAAAACGTTTCTGGATGTGGCAACAGACAGTGCAGCTAAGGAAAAGGCCAGAACGTTGATTGAATCACTCGAATAGCATCACAGTATTAACGTAAATGTTATAGCAATGCCAAGCGGAAAAAAAAGGAAAAGACACAAGATGGCAACCCACAAGCGGAAAAAAAGACTTCGCAAAAATCGCCATAAGAAGAAGAATAGCTAAAAACACACCTGTCTGAGAACGGTGAGTTGGAATGATACCCGGGCTGCATCAAGAGCCTGGGTGATGGTATAAACAGAATACCTTCTGTGCCCGCTTTCCGGGCCTCACTCACATTCAAAGAGAGCTGTGTTATTTTTTCGTTGTGTGGCCGGCATGCCGACCGGTACAGTGTTGTGAACGATCGATCCTAAAGATCCCGGTCTGATATGATACCCTATACAGTTAATCATTGCGCATCGCAATGAAGCTGGGCCGCACGCAATCCTGAAAACAGTGAACAGTGAGCTCATTATTAAGGCCACGGATTCCGAAGTTCAGATCGCTTTTCTCAAAGAGAAACAACTCGTTGAGTTTCATAATGAAAAGCGTAACCGGAGCTATGTGGCCGGGGACCTTTACCTGGGTCGGGTGACCAAGGTGATGCCCGGATTAAATGCCGCTTTCGTAGATGTGGGTTATGACAAGGATGCGTTTTTGCATTACCATGACCTCGGACCCCAGTTTAAATCGCTGGGTAAGTTTCTTTTGCCTACCCTAAGCAAAAACAGAAAGGAAGCAACACTTAAGGGTTTTGGCCTTGAGAAGGATATTGAAAAGGGAGGGAAGATCGGAGATGTGGTCGCTGAAAAGCACCGTCTTCTTGTGCAGATTACCAAGGAGCCCATTTCAACCAAAGGCCCACGGCTAAGTTGCGAAATATCTCTCGCCGGACGCTACATGGTTCTGGTGCCCTTTTACAACAAGGTCTCGGTTTCCCAGAAAATCAATGATGAAAAGGAAAGAGAACGATTACTCAGATTAATCGAGAGCATTAAGCCCGATAATTTCGGAGTGATCGTCCGTACTGCCGCCACCGGCAGAAAGGTCGTAGATCTTGACAACGATCTGAGGGACCTGGTTTCCAAATGGGAACAGTGTCACAAAGCGCTCATGGGGGCCCAGGCACCTAAGAAAGTTTTAGGTGAGATCGATCGTACCTCCGCTCTTCTACGCGATGTACTGAATCCTTCGTTCAACAATATTTATACGGATAGCACCGAACTCTATGAGGACATAAAAAAATACCTCAAGTCCATCGGCTCTGATAAACAGGATATTGTTAAGCTCTACCAGGGTAAGAAAACTTTGTTCGAGAATTTTGGCATACACCGCCAGATCAAATCGCTGTTCGGTAAAACAGTGACCATGTCATCCGGTGCCTATCTTATCATAGAGCATACGGAAGCATTGCATGTGATCGATGTGAACAGCGGAGCCAGAACAAAATCAGATAAAGACCAGGAGACGAATGCCCTTGATGTGAATATTGAGGCGGCAAAGGAGGTTGCACGGCAACTTCGTTTGCGCGACATGGGCGGCATCATTGTCGTGGATTTTATCGATATGTACAAGGCCGAGAACAAGAAGAAATTGTACGAGGTCTTCAAGGAAGAGATGAAAGCGGACCGGGCCAAGCACAAGATATTACCTCTAAGCCGCTTTGGGTTGTTGCAAATTACCAGGCAGCGTGTTCGTCCCGAAATGAACATTGTAACAACAGAAAAATGCCCTTCCTGCAATGGAAGTGGTGAGATACAACCAAGTATTCTGCTCGTGGATGAAATTGAGAACAAGCTCAAGCATATCGCAAGTGAGAAGATCACCAAGGCATTGACTGTTTACACACACCCTTACATCGAGTCATATATTAACCGCGGACTGTTTAATTCGGTGCGGAAGAAATGGATGTCCAGAACTGGTCTGAAGCTGAAGGTACTTCCGACTACCTCCTACCAAATGCTGGAATATCGTTTCTTTGATACCAAGGGCGATGAAATAGAGATCGAGTGATGACCAGTTGGTCACGTCTCATCTTGTGGGTTGGGCTGACCGGTTGTGCAGCACCCCCGTTCCAATTAATCGATGTGCAGGAACGGAAGGTGGTTCCTGGAATTCCCGGTATACCAGGCCATACGGAATATCAGGTGCGCATGAAAGTGAACCGGAGTTCAGACGCATTGTCATTGGATGCCCTTAGAATAGATGGAAAATGTTACCCCATTTATTTCATTAATGACACCATTAAACGGGATGCCATACCACAGTTTGGAAAAGGCAGTCAATTGGTCCTTGGTGCCAGATCAGGAGATAACCAGCCCGATTCATGCGCTTCCGCCCCCGAAAGCGATAGACAGGCACACTGGGTGCTGTTATATCATGACAAAGGCAAAGCCGGGCGTCAGGTACTGGACAAACAGATAGGGAAAATGATGCAGGTTAATCCTTGATTGACTATTCAGAGCGCATATCCCAAAAGAAATATCACACAACCTTTTTTTACCACGTCAGTGGTTGGCGGAATATCAAAGTGGACATAAACCCTTCGCGACTTCTCAGGTTCCCAGATAATCTCCTTCTCGTCAAAAGACTTGCCCTTGCTGGAAAATAGCAACGACCGGTTTTTGGCTCCGATCATCTTGTCATAGACATTGATTTCCACATCCTGGGGTAAACCTTCTTTTTGAAATACAAAGCGGTACTTCTCACCTATATAAAGTGGAATTTCATATTCCTGTTGCTGTGCCTGCTCCTTAAAAACGATCCGTACAATCTTTCCTGCGTCGTATTTAAACGGATCGAGCGATTGTTTGCATTTTTCCCTGGTTTCCCTCGGTGTGCAACTGTCAACCGGTTCCGCCGTTTGCGATATGGCTAACATTGCAAACAGAAGAAGGACACTAGCCGGCAATAAGGTTCTTTTTAGCATATGAAAAGGTTTAACCTTGAATGATGGATGAACGGATTTGCGCGATCTTTTCCGTCAGCGCGGTTTTTTCTTCGTTGGTGAGCTGCAGCTGGTCAAGTTCAACATCTTGCGACTGGTCCAGTGCTTTCACCGAGGCAAATCCATTGTACATTGTCTGAATATCTTTTAGTCCGGTAATGATGGCAGCAACCATTTCCGAATGATTGGGCTGATTTTCCAGACCTTTGATCAGGTTGCCAAGAATGGCCATCTGTTCCAATATGCGGCTGTTGATGCCCGGCATAATGTCCTGCCCGGTGCTTTGAGAACCCAGATACATACCTTCGATCCAGGCGCCGGCAAAGATGACTGTGTTAAGATGTTCCTGTTCCCCATCTTCCAGCACTTCGTGTAACTTCTCTTGCAGATTCACCAGTGTGGTAATCATCGAATCCTCAACTCCTATATTTTTTTCAAAGGAGGCGATCATTTGTGCATCGTTGAATATGGGCGATAATCCAATTGAAGAGGCCAGTTCCTTCACTGCCTTGAGTTGGTTAAAGGCGTCCTGAGACTGTTTGTTGAGAACGAGGTAAGAGAGATCGGCAGAGTATACGCCAAAATTCAAAGTCTGCACATCCGTGGAAGCATAAGAAGATACCTTGGAAGGATCATTGACCAGTCCTTTTTTAAATGGAAGTCCTGCTTTCTGAAAGATACGTGCAATCTGTAATGGGGAAGGAAGCATCACCTCAAAAGTTGAAGGTGCTTCTGCTTCTGCAGTTTCGTTCACGGTCAGACTGTCAGCGCTGCCCTCCTGGTCCTGATGATCATTTCCGGTCTGGCATGAGAAGGAAGCCATCGTCAGTGCCATCAATGAGAATAATGTAATCTTGTTCATAGGTTATTTTCTTATTTGGAAAGGTTTGGTATAGCTTCCTTTCGCGGCCGTAATTTGCGAAAATATGTTGATTCGGCCAACAGAACATTTTGTTGTAAAGGAGGGTTCTTACCTGTTCCTTTTCCTGAATTCAATGGTTATACAACAAAAGGCCATACTATCCAGTGTATGGTGCCCGTTGAAGTGTAAGGAAGAGGGTCCTGAACAAAAACGTGGAAATGATGAGAAGACGAATGAACAGGGCCCTGGTCGCATGCATGGCCATACCCATGATGATGACCGGTCAAAATGTTTTGGATGGCGTTACCGTACCTGAGCGTGACGAAAGCGTTACTCCTTATCCGTATGTGAGGGAAGCCGATATGATGTGGTCCAAACGCGTCTGGCGCTATGTTGATCTTCGTGAAAAACTGAATCTACCCCTGGCTTATCCCGCCAGCAATCATCCCATCAAAGAACGTCAGAACCTGTTTGACGTGATCCACGATGCTGTGCTGGAAGGTGCTGTTACGGCATATGAGGCCTATGACGGACTTTATACCAGCGATGAATTCACGCTGCCAATCGGGCGTGAACAATTATCCGTGCTGGGTGCCGGTGAAAACGATACCATCATGGTATACTACCCGGAAGACGATACTGAAAGACCCAAGATCATTTCCAACCCATTCGATCGGAGTCGGGTTGTGATGTTCAAGCTTAAGGAAGACTGGTACTTCGATAAGAAGCGGTCGGTTATGGAATGCCGCATCATCGGGATCGCTCCGGTGATCGCCGAGTATTCTGAGTCCGGTGAATTCCTCGGACTTCGCGATTTTTATTGGGTATACTTTCCGGAACTGAGGCCGGTTCTGGCACAGAAGAAGGTGTTCATCAGAAACAACGCCGTCATGCCCTTAAGTTTTGACGATGTCTTTGTGAAGCGGATGTTCAGCAGTTTCATCATCAAAGAATCCAATGCTTACGACCGGTATATCAAAGAATACAAAACCGGAATGGACGCCCTGCTTGAGGGTGAAAGCGTGAAGCATGACATCATGGACTTCGAACAGGATCTGTGGGAGTATTGAGCCTGTGGATTTGGTGATTTGGTGATTTGATGATGTGATGATGTGTGGCCTGCCAGCCGATGCTCGGGCTATTGCGAGGCAGGCTGGTTTGGTGATAGGGCGGGGAAGCACCAGTCCGGTGGCATTAGGTTGCGCGATCGTGCGGTGAATGGCAACGGCATGACCGCAATGTCTATACCTTCCGACCCTTCACAATCTTCTGCTTCTTGCGGTACTGGTCCAGTTTCTTGAGCTTAAACAACAGATATATACTTCCGCTTCCTGCATTGGACATGTACAGCTGATCACCATAATTAATGGTTCCGCGGCCATCTTTCCATTCGGTGGCCTGCAAAGTGTAATAACCGTTCATGGATTTGCCTTCACCGAAGACCAGATAGGTATTGTCGCCGACTTCAAAACTAATGGCAAGGCGATTTCCGTCGACCACCTTTTCCACCACACCACGTGTGCCGGCTTTGATCACAATCTCTTCTACGGATTGTCCGCTCTTGATCTTCAGCGCCCCATCTTCGGTGGCTTTCTGTTTATCCATCTTTTCTCCGCGTTTCAACACGATGTTGTGCGACACATAAAACTGGATAGACTTCAGCTCATCTTCAGTCAGTTTGTATTCTTCACGGATTTGCTGTGTAAAGGGCACCCTGGGAGCACACGAAGCAAAAACCAGTAACAGGGCAAGGAGGCGTAAGCGTTTCATATGGCAATCAGCTTTGTTTGGAAGGGTATATCCAAAATCTGTTCCAAAGATGTTCAATAGCCCAGCGAATCTCCAATTGTATCTCTGGTTTATTGGTCCTTCTTAAAGTCCAGGGAAAGGGAGTTCACACAATATCTCAGGCCGGTTTCAGTCGGACCATCATCGAAGACATGGCCGAGATGACCACCGCATTTGCTGCAGCAGATTTCTGTTCGAACCATGCCATGACTCGTATCCCGTGTCTCAGTGATCGCATCTTCTGCAATGGATCGGTCAAATGCCGGCCATCCGCAATGGGCATTGAACTTGGAACCGGACGCAAACAGAACTTCACCGCAACCCTTACATACGTATTCACCCTTCTCAAAGTGGTCATTGAACTTACCGGAAAAAGGCCGTTCGGTGCCCTTCTTCCTGAGAATATCGAAAGACTCCGCATCAAGTTCTTCCTGCCATTCTTTTTCTGTTTTTTCTTTCATGAATGTTATTTTCAGGCCTTCTGCAATTGTATACGGCCTACAACAGAAAGGCACGTTCGCTCTTGTAAAGATGAAAAAAATTGATGGTACATTTGTTCAATGGCCAGGGAGCAAAGACATAAGACACTTACGGTATTTTATCTGCTGGTGGCCTACATTCTGCTTCAGTTCGGGTGGTGGGCATGGATACTGGCAGATGGGGGTACGGTTGATAAAACCCGGGATAGCCGTTTATGGATGGTCGTGGGCGAAGGCAGTGTCTTTCTCCTGATTCTTCTCCTTGGCGTGTGGCGCGTGCGACGTGCTTTCAGAAGAGAAGTCTCTCTGGCAAAGCAGGAAAAGAACTTTCTATTGAGTATCAGTCATGAGTTTAAAAGTCCGCTGGCATCTATCCGGTTGCAATTGGAAACGATACGTAACCGGAAGCTTCCGGAGCAGCAGGTAAACGAAATGGCGGATATGGCCATTGAGGATACGGACCGCCTGGCAAAACTGGCAGATAACCTGTTGATGGCTGCACGCATTGAAAGCGGTAAAGGCTTTTTCCAGCAAGATGTGGTGATGTTGTCCGAACTCGCGGAGAATATAGCGGCACGGATGCAGGCCAAACATAGCGCTGGTCCCCATCTTGTGTTATCCGTGGAAGAAGGTATCACCGTTAGGGGAGATGATCATGCCCTGGAGTCAGTCCTGGAGAACCTGTTGAGCAATGCCTTCAAGTATACCCCGGATGAGAAGACCGTACGGTTAGACATACACCGTATTCGCAATTCCGTGGTCATACAGGTGGAAGATGATGGTCCGGGCATCCCCGAAAATGAAAGAGAACATATCTTTGAGCGGTTTTACCGGGTGGAGCAGGAGGAAACAAGAACCACGCGTGGCACCGGTCTCGGACTTTACATCGTACGCTACATCACCCAGCTTTATGGTGGAAGGGTAGAGGTAAACCAGGGACCAACCAGTGGAGCGCGTTTTACTGTAACCCTGCCCCTTACTAACGACTAACTACTATCTACTAACTACTATCAAATGATCGTATACAATGTAACCGTAAACATCAGCGACGATGTCCATGACGAGTGGCTGGAATGGATGAATAGCGTACACATTCCGGAAGTACTGGAAACCGGAAGATTTACAGGTCACCGCATGTCACGTGTGCTTTCCGACGACCCCGAAGGACGAACCTACGCCATCCAGTATCACTGCACTTCCATGAAGGAGTATGAGCTTTACCGGGACAAGCATGCTCCCGAACTCCAGAAAAAAGTGGTGGATAAGTACAAAGATAAAATGGTGGCATTTCGTACGCTTCTCGAAGTGGTTGGGCAGTCAGGGAGTTAGGACCTCTTTTAGGAATTATCGACAAGTTATTATATTTGATCGATCTACGGAAGGTTCAATCAAACACATCCATCATGAAAAAAGTACTGATCGTTCTCGGAGCCATCGTTGCTCTGTTTTTTATTATTCCAATATTCACCGCCAAGGATTACCATGTTGTCAGGGAGGTGACCATCAACAAACCTAAAACAGAAGTTTTTTCCTATCTGAAAATGTTGAAGAATCAGGACAACTTCAGCGTATAGGCGCAAATGGATCCCAACATGAAAAAGA
The DNA here is from genome assembly GCA_020435415.1 of Flavobacteriales bacterium. Classification (NCBI taxonomy): domain Bacteria; kingdom Pseudomonadati; phylum Bacteroidota; class Flavobacteriia; order Flavobacteriales; species Flavobacteriales bacterium. The sequence continues at coordinate 91,385 of JAGQZQ010000001.1, read as the reverse complement.
ATTACACAGGAACCGATGGTACCGTGGGTTTTGTCTCAGCCTGGGAAAGCGATAACAAAGATGTAGGCAAGGGTGAGCAGGAAATCATGGGCATTACCGAAGGTCAGCGCATAGATTATGAATTGCGTTTCAAAGAGCCTTTTGAATCCAAAGGCGGCGCATATATGACCACCGCTGATGCTGGTGGTGCCACCAAAGTGGAGTGGGGTTTTGAAGGCAATATGGCTTATCCGATGAACATTATGATGTTGTTCATGGATATGGAAAAAGCATTGGGACCCAGTCTGGCTGAAGGGTTGGATAATCTTAAGAAAGAACTTGAAGGTTGAATGGTTTAAGGTTTAAGGTTTAAGGTTCGGACAACCTGTAACCTTCAACTTTAAACCTCAAACTATTTCATATACTTCCAGTTTCGGGACTTGCCTTCGGTGAGCCATTCCAGCATTGTTTTTATTCGTTTTTCGCGGGTGGTGTCCGTTTTGGCTTCAGTGATCCACTCAATATATTCCTTTTGGTGAGAGGGTGGCAGTGAATTGAAATATTTCAATGCCTTCTGATGACTTGATAACGCCGTTCGGATCACATCCGGAACAACCACGGGCGTGCTTTTCTTCAAGGGTTTGGCTTTCTTCACACCATCCTCGTTCAGATGCATGGCCTGTTTGATAAATTCGATGAGCACCTTGTCCGAAGGAAGATCATTCAGGGAGGTGATGCGTCCGAACTGTCCCATGCCCTTTTCTCTCTGTTTATCAAGAACACCCTTGGGGTCGTTCAAAAACTCTCCTTTAAAAAACATGAGACTGCAATGGGCCTTGAATGCGGCCATGCTCACCATCATGCCTTTGTAATCGAAGTGCGGCATGCCCCACCGTACCTTTTCCTCCAGTTGTGGACAGGCCTGATGGATCAGTGTTCGCAGGTGTTGAAGGATGGGTTGGGCAAACCCTTGTGCCTTGAGAATGTAATCGTCGATTTGTTGAATATGGTTTCCCATTGTTACAGGCTTGCCTGAATTTTCTTAGGAAGTTTTGACCGGATGATGTCATATGAGATTTCGATGCGCTCACGCCATTCCTTCTCACCGAGTCGTTCGAGATCATCCATCTTCACCCATTTGTTTCGGGCCATATAAGGGGCGGGAACAAAACCTTCGCGCCGGCTCCATGTTTCGAATTCATCATCTGTTACTTTTACGGATGCGGTAACCGGATGGTCATCCATACCCAGGATCAGGTATATTTTTCCAGCCACGCAAAAGCATAAGTGATCGCCCCACTTCATGTCTTCCGTGGTACCCGGTTTCCCGAGACAGATGTTGCGGATTTTTTCTACATCCATGTCAGAATTTTCTGAACCATTGAATCATGGGGATCGGGATGGGAGCCGTTTCACCTTCAAAAGTCGCACCCGCAAATCCAAACTGGAAGGCCCGATCTTCCTTCGTTTCTATCCTCAAACCGGGTATAAACAGATAGGCACTGCCCCAGGGCTCACCGGATTTTGGAGGAATGATAAATGAATCAAATACAAAGGAAAATTTAGTGTTTATCTTGGCCAATCCGGCTACTGCGAACAATGCCCTGCCTCCGGATTCACCGTCACCGAAATAACCTCCGTAACCTCCGGAAACGCTAATGTTGGCTCTTTTGTTCCCAAGCGTAAGCGTCCCATAGGGAAGTGCCATTCCCCAACTGGGTCTTATATATGATAAGGTACCCAGAAGTCCACCAACGCCCACATGCACATACTCGCTGAGACTCGCTGAATATTTGACAGAACCGATAATGGGTACCGCAAACCATGAGGTAAGAACACCAACGGTGACATGATCGCTGACCGCAAACTGAAAATCGGGTCCGTACAGGTTCCAGAGAATATAACTCTCTCCTTTTGCTACGGGCAAACCATTGGTTGAAATAAAATATCGTGTTGCAAAAAGATCATCCGCAATAAACTCACCGGCTTTGGAGAGCTGTCCGGATTCAATCTTCTTCACCTCTTTGATCTCATGTTTGGGGATGTAAATCTGACCAACCTTCTCTGTTTCCAAAAGTAATTCCCGGGCGTCGTCCGAGATAATCTTGCCAACATATTTAGTGCCGTCGTTCTTGATAACCACATACAGCTCATAAGCTTTCCCGTTGGTGGTATCGGCATAGTCGTCCTGTGCGAAAACCGATCCGAAAGCGGTCAACATCAGGTACGTGAGAAAAAGCAGTTTTTTCATGATACCGTTACATTGATTACATACGAAGATACATAACCACTGTGATGAAGTTAAACGACAGTCGGAATAATCTTTCTATTTTCGGGCATGCGACCCAAAAAGCATTTCGGACAGCACTTCCTTACCGACACCAACACGGCACTTCAGATCGTGCAGGCCTTGCAGGGTATCGATTTTGAGAAGGTCGTCGAGGTAGGTCCGGGGAAAGGTATCCTCACCCAGCACCTGCAGACAACGTATGGTGATAAACTCTATGTGGTGGAAATAGACCCCGAGGCGGCAGCCTTCGTGACTGACCTGATTCCTGCCATCAAACCGCAATTGTTCCTGGAAGACTTTCTGAAATGGGACCCGGCACAAACAGAATGCCTGTCATTGGCAGTCATCGGCAATTTTCCGTATAACATCTCTTCGCAGATATTATTCAGGATTCTGGACAATCGCCCGATGATACCGCTGGTGGTGGGAATGTTCCAGAAGGAAGTGGCTGATAGGGTCAGGGAGCAACCGGGCAGTAAAACTTACGGTATTCTGAGTGTGCTGATCCAGGCCTATTATGAAGTTGAACAGGTCATGACATTACAGCCGGGAGCATTCTTTCCACCGCCTAAGGTGAAGTCATCCGTGATACGGCTGGTGCGCAGAGAGACGCCCCGCATTCTTGCCGATGAGAAGTGGTTCCGACAAGTTGTGAAGCTGGCATTCAATCAACGCAGAAAGACTTTGAGGAATGCACTAAAAACCGTTATTTTGCCCTCGTTCGGTGAGGTCCCATACCTAACCAAAAGGGCAGAAGAGTTATCGGTTGAAGCATTTGACGAACTCGCCCGGGCCCTACGGCCGGATAGAACCTAAATTGTGCGCAGGACATGGCTTTTGAGTTAACAAAGGATCTGATCTCCGGTATCAAGGAAGCCATCAAACAGCATGACACCGTCGCGCTGAATTCGCTTACCGAACACCTCCACCCTGCGGATATTGCCGAGATTGTTGATGAACTGGAAGTAGACCAGGTCAAGGTGCTATACCAGTCGCTTGAGAAGGGAAAGGTCGCCGAAGTCATCATCGAAATGGATGAAGACGAACGGGAAGAACTGCTCGAGAACTTCACATCCCGTGAGATCGCTGAGGATGTGATCGAGAACCTCGAGTCCGATGATGCTGCCGACCTCATGGCCCTGCTGCCGGAAGATAAAAAGCAGGAAGTCCTCACCCACATGGAGGACATTGAGCAGGCCAGTGACATTGTACACCTGATGGGTTACGATGAGGATTCCGCCGGTGGTCTGATGGCCAAGGAACTGATCAAGGCCCGAACTACGTGGGATATTCATACGTGTATTGATGAGTTGCGCAAGCAGGCTGAGGAGGTGGATGATGTATACGCTGTGTATGTAGTGGATGACGAAGATCGTCTGGTGGGATTACTTCCACTCAAGAATATGTTGGTGCATCCTACCATAACCAAAGTGGCAAATGCTTATGATGAAGATGTGATTTCCGTAAGTGCCGATACCCCTGGCGAGGAAGTGGCTGTCATCATGAAAAAATATGACCTGGTTGTGCTGCCGGTGGTGGATGACCACAAACGGTTGATCGGTCGCATTACGATTGACGACGTGGTGGATGTGATGCAGGAAGAAGCCGACCGTGATTACCAGCTGGCATCCGGTATCTCCGGCAATGTGGAACAGCGTGACCGCGTTTGGGTACTTTCGAGGGCACGATTACCCTGGCTGCTGATCGGTCTGTTGGGTGGTCTGTTGGGTGCACAGGTGATCAGTTCACATGAACAGCAACTACAGATCAATCCGTCCATGGCATTTTTCATACCCCTGATTGCGGCCATGGGAGGAAATGTGGGTGTGCAGTCTTCCGCAATCATCGTTCAGGGTCTGGCAAATAAATCCCTGGAGTTTAACAATATTTTCTCGAAGGTGATGAAGGAGCTTTCTGTCTCCCTCATCAATGGCGCTATTTGCTCTGCCGTTCTGCTGATCTACAACTGGATATTCAACAATGATCTGATGTTAAGCTTCACGGTAAGTTCCGCATTAATGACCGTTATTATTTTTGCCTCTATCTTTGGGACCCTGATTCCCCTCATGTTGCATCGGTATAAGATAGATCCTGCATTGGCAACAGGTCCTTTTATCACTACCACCAATGATGTACTTGGCTTGCTGGTCTACTTCACCATCGGCCACATGATATATGGATGATAGTTGATGTGGTGAATTGGTGATGTGATGACCTGCCAGCCGACGCTTGGACTATTGCGAGGCAGGCTGGTTTGGTGATATGCATCCATCCAGGGACAAAAGGTATGATCAAGTGAACTCCCATGATGCTACATTGGTTTATGGATATACGATAACCCCGTTAACGAACCTTAAACTTTTAACCAGAAACCTCTAATTATTAACCTCCGAAAAAACATGAAAGTCCTTTTTGCAGACAGTGTGCACGAACGGATGATGAGCCTCCTTTCCGGTGATGGGTGGGAATGCGATCTTCAATATGACATTACCCCTGAAGAAGCGTATGACCTCATCCCGAATTACGAGGGGCTGGTCATCCGCAGCAAGTTTCCCGTGAACCGGGAGTTTATCGACCGTGCTGGCAATCTTAAATGGATTGCACGTTATGGCTCCGGCATGGAGAACATAGATGTGGCTTATGCCGAAGAAAAAGGCATTCGTTGCTTTTCCGCACCGGAAGGCAATCGCGATGCGGTGGGAGATCATGCGCTGGGTCTGATGCTGTCACTTACAAAAAACATTTCCCGTTCATGGGATGAAGTACGCGCGGGAAAATGGGAACGTGAAGCCAACCGCGGGATAGAACTCGACGAAAAAACCGTAGCCATCATCGGTTATGGAAATACCGGTTCCGCACTTGCTCGTCGTCTGAGGGGATTCACTACGGAAGTCATGGTGTTTGATCCTTACCTGCCAATGATCGAGGAAGGTATGGTGCGCAGTGTGTCGATGGATGAGATATTCGCCCAGGCAGATATCCTGAGCTTACATGTACCGCTGTCCGACGAAACACGAGGACTGGTTAATGCGGCATACCTGGATCGCTTCATCAAGAATATCTACCTCATCAACACGTCCCGTGGAGCGGTTGTAAATACCTCCGACCTCGCAGATGCAATGAAGAAAGGGAAGGTGATCGGCGCCGGTCTGGATGTTCTGGAGTATGAAAAGTCGTCATTCGAAAAACTATCCACCGACGCAATTCCCGGGCCATTGCAATACCTGATAGACAATCCGAATGCCATCATCACCCCGCACATTGCCGGATGGTCGTATGAGTCGTACGAGAAGCTGGCGGTGTTTCTGGCGGAGAAGATTAGGTCAGTAGGCAGGAGTTAGTAGGCAGTAGGCAGGAGGCAGGAGGCAGTGCGTAACGCGTCGGGTTGACGGGGGAAGGTTTGCCCAGGGGTACGCGGGGGGTGTATGATGTATGATGTATGATGTATGATGTGTGATGTATGATGTATGATGTGTGATGTGTGATGTGTGATGTGTGATGTGGAGGTTCGGCGAAGGTTCCCGGATCATTGCGATACCGGGACAGGTGCACCTTCGTCGTACTATTCTGTAGCTTACAGCTACCCTATCATTAACCAATGATAATGCGAATTGAGGTACGCACGAAATAAGCTGAAAACAATGACATGCAATCAACTGGGTGGTGCATGCGACCAGGAGTTCCAGGCGGATACTTTCGAGGAGATGGCGGAATTAAGCAAGCAACACGGAAGGGAAATGCTTCAGAAAGGCGATGAAGCACACCTCAAAGCCATGAACGAAATGCAGGAACTGATGCAGGATCCAAAAGCCATGCAGGACTGGTTTGAAAACAAGAGAAAGGAATTTGAGAAAGAAAGCTTCTTTTTAAATCGAAACATATTGGTTACTTTTAACGTTACTAATGTAATGCGTTAGTATGATTGTGTCATTTGGATCAAAGGAAACAGAAAGTATCTGGAATGGTGATCGGGTAAAACAATTGCCATTGGAGATTCAAAAGGTTGGAAGAAGAAAACTCAGAATGTTGAATAATGCACAGAACATAGGAGACTTGCGGGTGCCTCCGGCGAACAGATTAGAGAAATTGCAAGGTGCACATAAAAACTTCTACAGCATCCGGATCAATGATCAATGGCGAATTGTTTTTCGATGGAATAACGGGCAAGCCTCGGAAGTTGAAATAATGGACTATCACTAAAATCTTGAATCATGGCCAAGCTACCAAACATACACCCCGGTGAAATTTTGTTGGAAGAGTTTCTGATTCCGTTGAACATAAGTGCTTATCGTTTGTCAAAAGACATTGAAATACCACAAACAAGGACTTCAGAGATTATCAAGGGAAACAGGAGAATCACTGCGGATACCGCTCTCAGGTTAAGCCGGTATTTCGGAACCACTGCCAAGTTCTGGCTCGGACTGCAGGATGACTATGACCTGGAGGAGGAAAGGGAAAAGAAGGCCGGAGTATTAAAACAGATCAAATATTATAACGACAATGCTGCCTGAAGATCTCGGTAGGTTTGGTACATTCCTTGCTTTATGCGGCTATTGTATTTGCGTTGTTAACCCCAAAATCATGCAATAGAAAATTTTCTATTGCATAGTTTGGGATTAAGTAAACGGAACCAACACCAACATCATGAAAACCATGACATGCAAACAACTGGGCGGCGCATGCGACCAGGAATTTCACGCGAACACTTTCGAGGAGATGGCGGAATTAAGCAAACAACATGGAAGGGAAATGTTTCAGAAAGGGGATACCGCTCACCTCAAAGCCATGGATGAAATGCAGGAACTGATGCAGAATCCAAAGGCTATGCAGGAGTGGTTTGAAAATAAAAGAAAGGAATTTGAGGCGCTTGCGGATGGATAAATTGTTTCTTCTTCAGATCAACATCACCAAATCACCACATCACCACATCACCACATCATCACATCACCCCCTATCCTTCACCACCAGCTGCACATTCTCCGGTCCTTTTTGTTCCAGTAGAATTTCCTTGTTGATGCAAACGCGGTCGATGGTTTTCTGATCGTAATACCTGATGGTGATCAGCTCCAGGTGCCCGGTTTGGCTTTGTACATTGAAGTGTTTAGACAAGTCTTTTGTCAGGGCGGAGACCTTCTTTTTGTTGTTATCCATTGCTACCAGAAAGGAGATGGCGCTGTTTTGCATCACGTTGATTTTGATGCGGTGTTTGGCGAACAGACTGAAGATCAAGCTCAGGTTATCCTCGGCGATGAAAGAGAAATCCTTTGCCTGGATGGACAGCAAAGCCTGGTCGATTCGGAAGATGAATGATGGGATGAGTTTGCGGTAATGCGCTTCAGCGATGACGGTGCCCTTGGCTTTCGGGTTCACGAACGACCTCACCCGCAACGGGATTTTCTTGTTTTGTAAAGGCTGGATGGTCTTCGGGTGAATGACGGTGGCGCCGTAATAGGAGAGCTCAATGGCATCACGGTAAGACAGCTGGGGGAGGAGAACCGTGTCATCAAACCACTTGGGATCGGCATTGAGTACGCCGGGTACATCTTTCCAGATGGTCACTTCTTCCGCCTCGAGGGTGTGGGCAAGGATGGCAGCGGTATAATCGGATCCTTCCCGGCCCAGTGTTGTCGTATGTTTTTGGGAAGTGCTACCGATGAAACCCTGGGTGAGGGAAATATGTTTTTTACGTTTCGGCAACAGGTTTTTGCGTACCCGTTCCCGCGTCACTTTCCAGTTGACTTTCCCTTCGCGGTAGGTGCTGTCCGTGAGGATAAGGTCGCGCGCATCCCACCATGTGCAGGACATGCCCACGTTGTTCAGGTAGGCTGCCACGATGCGGGTGGAAATGAGTTCGCCGTAGCATACGATCTGATCATAAGCGAAATCTTCGTTGGTAGTGGGTTTCTTCAGGGACCGGGTTTCCAGTTCACTTAAAAGGTTTTCCAGACCTTCGACCGCATCTTCTTTTCCGAACAGTCCATTCACGATGGTCATGTGAAAGTCGCGGATAAACTTGAGTTGTTTGAGTGTTTTGTTTTTGTGGCCCTGGAGGTGACATGCCACCAGCTTTTCGAGTTCGTTCGTGGTTTTGCCCATGGCCGATACCACCACCACAAGTGACTCCTCAGGAAATTGCTTCAACACACGGGCGACGTTCTTCACGGAATCAGCATCTTTCACCGATGCGCCCCCAAACTTGAATACTTTCATATAATTAATGTGGTTTCTAGTTTCTGGTTTCTAGTTTGTAGTTGACACGAGGAGTCCCGGAAGAATCCTTAAGCATTGGTTTGGCGCATATGATCAGGTAAAACAACTTTGCATAATGATTAACGTTTGACACCGAACCACAAACTACAAACCACCCTCCTTCGCTAAAGCTATGGAGGACGAAGCAAACCACAAACTTTTAACGGGTAAGTTCCATCTCATGCAGCTGCTCACCCGTCAGCTTGCAGTTGATCCAGGTGCCATCCAGCTGGCTCCCCAGACTTTCATAAAACTTAATGGCGGGTTCGTTCCAGTCCAGCACCTGCCATGCCAGTCGGCGTGCACCGAAGGCTTTGCTGATGCGCATGAGTTCCGTTAACAAAGCTTTTCCGATACCGCTGCCCCGCATGGATTCTTCCACGATCAGGTCGTCAAGATAAATGCACTTGCCTTTCCAGGTGGAGTATACCGGGAAGTACAGGGCCATCCCTACGATCCGTTCCGGCGTTTCGGCGACAATGGCATCGAAGATGGGCTTGTCACCGAAGCCGTCACGGGCAAGTTCTTCTTCGGTTACGGTGACCTCATCAGGTGCTTTTTCATACAAGGCCAATTCGCGTATCAGGCGCAACAGGTCGGGAACATCTTCCCGCACCGCTTTTCTTATCGTGAAGTTCATGGGCTGTAATTTGTGTCAAAGGTAAGGAATAGATGGTTTAAGGTTTAAGGTTTAATGTTTAAGGTTCGGACCAACCTTAAACATTAAACCTTAAACTTTAGACCATAAACCGTTAGATTTCCTGTATTGGCCGATAATTCCGATATTTGTGAGGTATTAAAACATCAGTTATGGTAGGATTGAACAAAGACAAACATGTAACCACCCTCAACGAGTTCATTATCGAGCGCCAGGCGGAGTTCCCTTATTCGAGGGGAGAGCTGTCCAGATTGCTCAGCGATATCGGTCTGGCGGCCAAGATTGTGAACCGTGCGGTGAACAAGGCCGGACTGGTGGATATTCTCGGTGAGGACGGCAGCGTGAATGTGCAGGGGGAAGAAGTGAAGAAGCTGGATGTGTTTGCCAATGAACAGTTCATCGCCGCGCTGAAATCCGGAGGAGAGTGTTGTGCCGTGGCATCTGAAGAGAATGAAGACCTCATCCCTTTCGATGGCAGCATTTCGGATAATGCAAAGTATGTGGTGGTCTTTGATCCGCTTGACGGCTCGTCCAATATCGATGTGAATGTTTCCATCGGAACGATATTTTCAATCTACCGCCGTGTGTCGCTTTCCGGACCGGGTAACCTGGAAGATTTCCTTCAGCCCGGAACCGAGCAGGTGGCCGCAGGTTACGTGATCTACGGTTCTTCTACCATGATGGTATACACCACAGGACGTGGCGTGAATGGCTTTACCCTGGACCCGTCCATCGGTGAGTTCTGCCTGTCACATCCCGATCTGACCATTCCCAAAGACGGTAAGATATATTCCATCAATGAAGGGAACTATGTGCATTTTCCCGAAGGAGTAAAAAAATACATCAAGTATTGTCAGGAGGAAGACAGCGCCACCGGTCGTCCGTTGTCTTCAAGATACATCGGTTCGCTGGTGGCCGATTTTCACCGCAACCTGATCAAGGGAGGGATATTTATTTATCCGTCCACCGCAAAGAACCCCCAGGGAAAACTCCGTCTGCTGTACGAATGCAACCCGCTGGCCTTTATCGCGGAACAGGCAGGTGGTGTGGCCACCGATGGTCACGGACGCATCATGGACATCAAGCCGACCGATATTCACCAACGCGTTCCCTACATCGTAGGCTCAGAAGAGATGGTGAACAAGGTGATGGAATTTATTGCCGCCGGAAAGAAAGTGCCGGCCTGAAGAGGAGATTGACCTGTGAATTCCGGCGAAACGTTTGCATTTGATACCTTTCTTCAATCATTTAAAGAAACCGATCAGGTTCACCGGATTCTGAATGGCCTTCAGAACGAGCAACCGCAACACCTTCATCTGACCGGCCTCATCGGAAGTGCTCTTCCGGTGTATTTCTCACAGGTGCTATCACAATCAGGTGGCATACACCTCTTCGTACTCGACGATAAAGAGGAAGCAGCATATTTTTACAATGATCTTCAAACGGTGCTTGCACCCGGACAAGCCATGTTCTTTCCGGAGTCGTACCGGCAGTATTACGGCCCACGCATCAACAGCAACGTGATCACACGGAATGAGGTGATGGAACGGGCAGGTAAGCCCAATAAAAGAGGACTGGCCATCGTCACCTTCCCTGAAGCCCTGGCAGAGAAAATATGGCCGGGCAGGCGATACCGCGACAAGCGCATTGACCTCCAGTTGGACCAGGAAGGAGACATCGAGGAAATGCGTGAGAAGCTGTTCTCTTTCGGTTTTGAGGCGGTGGATTTTGTTTATGAACCCGGACAGTTTTCTATCCGCGGAGGCATCGTTGACGTCTATACGTTTCACCATGAATTTCCTTACCGCATAGAATGGATCGATGATCATATCTCATCACTCAGAACATTCGAACCGGACACGCAGCTTTCTGTTTCCATGCTTGACCGCCTGTCTATCGTGCCGGATTTCCATGAAGAAAAGGTTTTGGATCAAAAGGCACCCTTTCCGTTGTTGATGGAGAACGCCACCCTGTGGATACGTCATCCGGAATTGGTCAGAGATCGCCTGGAGCAGGAAATGACGCAATGTGTGAAGGCGTACGATGGATTAGAGAAAAGGGAAGAGCAACCGCAACCGACGCAGGTGCTGGCTACCTATGAAGAAATTGATGCAGTATGGAAGCCGTGGCGGCAGGTGATCTTCGGGCGATACAACGGTCAGGTGGATGATACCATTAATTTTGACCTGCACCCCCAGCCATCATTCAACAAAAATTTTGAGCTGCTTGCCGATGACATCGCTTCCTGTAATAAGAAAGGTTACCGTAACATCATCTTCGCGGATCATGCCAAACAGATAGAGCGCATTTATGCCATTCTGGATGACATTGCGCCTGAAGGAAAGGAAGACCGCCACTTTCAGCCCTATGCGAAATCACTTCATGAAGGGTTCATTGATGAAGGACTGAAATATGCCTGCTATACGGATCACCAGATATTCAACAGGTATCATAAGTACCGACTGAAGACCGGTTTTACCGGCAGCCAGGCGCTTACGCTTAAGGAACTCTATGACCTGAAACCGGGCGATTTTGTCACGCACATCGACCATGGTGTGGGCCGGTTTGATGGACTGGAAACAATTGATGTCAACGGCAGGAAACAGGAAGCCGTGCGGTTAACCTACCAGGACAGCGATATCCTCTACGTAAGCATTCATTCGCTTCATCGCATCATGCGCTTTTCGGGCAAGGAAGGCCACGTGCCCAAGATCAACAAGCTTGGGTCCAAGGCCTGGTCCAATCTCAAGTCCAAAACCAAAAAGAAGGTCAAGGACATCGCCAAGGACCTGATTGCGCTCTACGCCAAGCGCAAGATGCAGGACGGTCTGGCATTTTCACCCGATACCTATCTCCAGCATGAACTGGAAGCCTCCTTCCTGTATGAAGATACACCCGATCAGGTGACGGCCACCGCCGATGTGAAAAAGGACATGGAGCAACCCCATCCGATGGACCGCCTCATATGCGGAGATGTGGGCTTCGGAAAAACAGAGATTGCCATACGCGCTGCGTTCAAAGCCGTGGCCGACAGCAAACAGGTGGCCATTCTCGCACCTACCACCATTCTTACGCTTCAGCATTCCAAAACCTTCGCTGAACGACTGAAAGATTTTCCGTGCAATGTAGATTACCTGAATCGCTTCAAGACATCCGCCCAGCAAAAGGAAACGTTGAAGAAACTGGCTGAGGGAAAAATCGACATCATCATCGGCACCCACCGGCTGCTCAGCAAGGATGTCAAGTTCAAAGATCTCGGACTCCTCATTGTGGACGAAGAGCAGAAGTTCGGGGTGACCGCCAAGGAAAAACTGAAAGCCATGCGGGTGAATGTGGACACCCTTACCCTCACCGCCACACCCATCCCGAGAACCTTGCACTTTTCGCTCATGGGTGCGAGGGACCTTTCGGTGATCAATACCCCACCGCCGAACCGCTACCCGATCCAGACCCAGCTCCAACCCTTTAATGAAGCCATAGTGGCAGAGGCTGTGGATTATGAATTGTCGAGAGGTGGACAGGTATTTTTCGTACACAACCGCGTGAAGAACATCCATGAGGTGGCACATATGGTGGAACGCGCAGCGCCGGGCGCCAGGGTTGCTGTGGCTCACGGGCAGATGGATGGAAAGCACCTGGAGAAGATCATGGTGGATTTCATTGAAGGGAAATATGATGTTCTTGTGGCCACCACCATCATCGAATCCGGATTGGATATTCCCAATGCCAACACCATCATCATCAATCAGGCACACATGTATGGCTTAAGTGACCTTCACCAGATGCGGGGGCGTGTGGGACGTTCCAACAAAAAAGCCTTTTGCTACTTGCTGGCACCACCTCTGGCCACCCTTTCCAATGACGCCAGGAGACGCCTGAGGGCCATCGAAGAATTCTCGGATCTCTCCAGCGGCTTTAACATCGCCCTGCGCGACATGGATATCCGGGGAGCTGGAAACCTGTTGGGTGGAGAGCAAAGCGGCTTCATTTCAGAGATGGGATTTGAGGCATATCATAAAATTCTGGATGAGGCCATTCGTGAGCTAAAGCATGAAGAATTCGGGGAGCTGTTCAAAGATGAAGAAGCAGAAAGTGTGTTTGTACATGAATGTCAGATAGAGACAGACCTGGAAGTGTTGATACCGGATACGTATGTGAACAAGATCAGCGAGCGACTTTCTTTATACAGGTCCTTGAACAAGGTAGAAGATGAAGATGGCCTGACGGTTTTCGTGGAACAGCTGCGTGATCGTTTCGGACCACTGCCGCAACAGGTGCAGGACCTGCTGGACACGATGCGGCTGAAATGGCTGGGTGCTTCACTCGGCTTCGAAAAATTATTTCTCAAGAACGATCGCCTGATCGGTCATTTTCCGCCACAGGATCTGGAGGCCTATTACCAGTCACCCGTATTTTCCGCCATCCTTGCCTTTGTGCAACGCAGGGGTGCGGATACGGCCATGAAAGAAAGTGGGGAAACCCTGCGGTTGATCGTAAGGGGGATTCATTCGGTGGAGCAGGCACTGAACTTGCTGGGGGAAATCGTTGGAAAACCGGAGAAGGTGCAACAGACTTAAGAACGGATCGCTTCAACCGGGTCCATCCTGGATGCCATCCATGCCGGAATAAAGCCGAAGATCACCCCGATCAGTCCGGATGCCAGCACCCCGATCATCACATTTCCGAAGGTAAGCGAGAACTCCATGTCCAGAAGGGAGCTGGCTACAATAGTACCAAACCAAACGATCATCAGTCCGAAAAAGCCGCCGATCAGACACAACGTGATGGATTCGGAAAGGAACTGGATCAGGATAAAGTGGCTCTTCGCTCCGATGGCTTTCTGAATACCGATCAGATTGGTACGTTCCTTTACAGACACGAACATGATGTTGGCGATGCCGATCCCACCTACCAGAATGGAGAACCCACCAATGATCAGTCCAACCAGACTGAGCACAGTAAAAATCCCGCTGAAGTTATTGGTGAGCAGCTTTGATTCATTTAACGCAAAGTTGGATTCTTCGCCCGGACGGATCTTACGGATGGAGCGCATCACACCCTCCAGTTCACTGATGAGTTCGGAGTTGGGTATGCCCGGTCTGGCCTGCACCATGATCATGGGGTTGGCCGCCGGACCTTTGATGTACATGATGTTTCCGGCGAATTTCAGTGGGATGATCACCGTATTGTCTCCACCGGTATCAAACATACTTTCCCCTTCCTTCTTGAGAACACCCACTACACGAACACTGCGTCCCATGACCTTGATATTCTTACCGAGGGCATTGCCAAGCGGGAAAAGACTGGAAGCTATATTCGCACCCAATATAGCCAGGTTACGTCCTCCGGCAGACTCGATCTCACTGAAAAACCGCCCTTCACTGAACTCGTAATTCTGGATGCGATCCATCGTTTGGGAAACCGCCAGGATGGTAACCCTGTCGGCACTGTTGTTGCGGTATTTGACCGTTCCGTTATCGCTCGCCTGGAATGCCACCTCACTGGCGGCATGACACCGTTCCGCAACCAGTTCCGCCTCTTCAACGGTGGTGAGCGGACGCTGCCAGTATTTCCACCAGGCATAGTTGGGGCCGAAGGTCCATGGCCATTTCTGAACATAAACAACATTGGTGCCCAGCTTATCAAAACTCTTACGCATGTTGATCTCCAGCGAATCGATGCCCGTGAAAACCGCGATGATTGCAAAGATGCCGATGGTAATCCCCAAAAGCGAGAGGATGGTGCGTAGCTTGTTCACCCACAAGGCATGCAGGGCAAACATCACACTTTCACGTACCAGCCGGAGAAAAATCATAAGGGGATTAAGAATGTAGAGTTAAGAATGAAGAGGAAAATTAAGAATTAAGAATGAGACAGCAGGGGTGTGTTGTGAATTCTATGTTAAAAAGTAAGCGTGGCGGTCTTTGCTTGCCCCGGCAGGTCATCGTAACTTGCGCCCTCGCTCGTCACGGTTGTGAACGGAACCATACAAAAACACCATGGAAGGAAAGAAAAAAATAAAGTCGGCACTGATTTCTGTATTTAGCAAAGATGGTCTGGAAGGCCCTGTGAGGAAACTTCATGAAAAAGGCGTCCAGCTGTTTTCCACCGGAGGAACCCAAACATTCATTGAAGGATTGGGGGTTCCGGTAACCCCGGTCGAATCACTGACCAGCTATCCGTCCATTCTTGGGGGGCGGGTAAAGACCCTGCACCCAAAAGTATTCGGAGGTATCCTGAGTCGCAGGTCAGAAGCAGGCGATGTGGAGCAACTGGCTACATATGAGATCCCGGAGATTGACCTCGTGGTCGTAGACCTCTATCCTTTTGAAGATACGGTTGCATCCGGAGCATCCCACCAGGAGATCATAGAAAAGATAGATATCGGTGGCATTTCCCTTATTCGTGCGGCAGCAAAGAACTACAGCGATGTGGTGATCGTGCCTTCCTTAAAAGAGTATGCCGTACTTGAAGGTTTCCTGGATGAGAACGACGGCGTTACCACCCTGGCCCAACGTCAGGCCCTGGCATGCCGTGCATTTGATGTTTCATCGCACTATGACAGCGCCATATTCAGCTTCTTTCAGGGAGATCAGCCAATGGTATTTAAAGCAGATGCGGCTCCGGCCCATGTGTTGAGATACGGTGAGAATCCCCATCAGCAGGGCGTTTTCTACGGCGACCTCGATCAGGCATTTGACAAATTGAACGGCAAGGAAATATCTTACAACAACCTGCTCGACATAGATGCCGCCGTGGCGCTGATAGATGATTTTGAAGAAACCACCGTGGCCGTGCTGAAGCACAACAATGCCTGTGGACTGGCAAGCAGGGAGCACCTTATTGATGCGTGGAAAGATGCCCTGGCTGGGGATCCGGTGAGTGCATTCGGTGGGATACTGGTGAGCAACCGCCCCATTGATCTGGCCACAGCAGAGGAGATGAACAAGTTGTTTTTTGAAGTACTCATCGCACCCGACTTCGCACCGGAGGCATTGACTCTGCTACAGTCAAAGAAGAACAGGATCATCCTGAAGAGAAAGGAGATCAAACGTTCCACCAAACAATTCCGCACAATTCTGAATGGTGTGCTGGAGCAGGACAGGGATGTTTTCACAGAAACCGCCGCTGATTTTACAACCGCTACCGAAAGGAAACCGGCGCAGAGCGAAATCGCGGACATGATCTTTGCGGTGAAGCTGGTGAAGCATACGAAGTCCAACGCCATTGTATTGGCCAAAGACGGGCAGCTTCTGGCAAGTGGCGTGGGACAAACCTCGCGCGTGGATGCCCTGGAGCAAGCCATTGCCAAAGCCAGGCACTTCGGCTTTGACCTGCAGGGTGCCGTCATGGCTTCGGATGCCTTTTTCCCCTTCCCGGATTGCGTGGAGATCGCGCACAAGGCGGGCATCACAGCTGTGGTACAACCGGGTGGCTCCGTAAAGGATCAGGATTCTGTAGACTACTGCAATTCACAGAACATGGCCATGGTCGTGACCGGTAAGCGGCATTTTAAACATTAGACGAGGATTTGTCCCCTTTATCCTGAAGTTTCTATTTTGATGACCTTTGCACGTTTTGTGCAGTAAGGATTCCATTCCACAATGGGTACCGCTGAATATTCTTTTGATGCGATTACAAGCTCCGTAATCTGTATCTGACGAGGTTTTTGTTGTTGACAAAATAACCCCGGACCAGATCATCCTAACTATCAAACGTCATTGACTTGTCCCTTTACTAACGGTTCCGTTTGGGATAGCTTTGCTTCAAACCAAACACCTGAAATCATGCTGAAAATTAATCCTTGCCAAAGACAATGGCGGTTTTCCTTCAGGACTTCATACCTTTAAGTTGGATATTTCGGGGTTAACGCCTGGACAATATTTTGTCCGGCTGAGAACAAACGAATTTGTTGAGACAAGGAAACTAATGGTATTAAGGAACTAATGCGGTACCTGGTCACTCTACTTTTGATCCTGCCCCTGCTTCAAGGCTGCAAGCCGGACCCTATCCTGCTTCAGGGTTATGAAGGCGAGGCTACGGCGGTGAAAAATGGCCAGCCCTGGCGTGCCTTGATCCGGGCTGTTCCAAACAAACCACTTGGCTATGGGTTTGATATTCTCATGGAGGTCTATAATGAATACCAGTTTCAAAGGGAGTCTTTGTTTATTTTCAGGATTCCCTATCAAAATCAGATGAACCTGATCGACACGATAGGTTGGCATACCGACTCGTTGATTACTGGTGCATTTTATGCTACCCTGGCGGAGGATGGAGATGTGATGGACAATGCATACTATGTTTTTAATGACGTTCATTTTGACAATTATCTAACCGTAACCCATTACAACAAGCATACCGGTGAAGTTAGCGGGGTGTTTCAATTGATGGTGGTCATTGATCCGGATGATCCTAAGCAATACCCCAATGCGGTGGATACCATTCGGTTTGAACATGGGAAATTTACTACGGTGATCAGGAAGTAGGTATTCGCTTATAGATTCCTGTGGAAGTATTTTATCCGGCTGAAAACAAACGAATTTGTTGAGACAAGGAAACTAATGGTATTAAAGAACTAATGCGGTACCTGGTCACTCTACTATTGATCCTTCCCCTGCTTCAAGGCTGCAAGCCGGACCCCATCCTGCTTCAGGGCTATAAAGGGGAGGTCACGGCGGTGAAAAATGGCCGACCCTGGCGTGCATTGATCAGGGCCGTTCCAAGTGAACCTTATGGTTACGGGTTTGATATTAATGTGGATGTATACAATGAATACCAATTTCTAAGGGAATCGTTATTTATTTTCCGTATCCCATATAAGAATCAGTGGAATATCATTGACACAATAGATGCCCATACAGATTCGGTGATCACCGGCGCATTTTATGCCACCGTGCAGGAGGATGGAGATGTGATTGATAATATATATCATGTTTTCAATGCCGTTGATTTTGATAATTATATAACCGTAACCCATTACAACGAACATACCGGTGAAGTCAGCGGAGAGTTTCAATTGACTACGATCATTGATTTGAGTCGCCCTCAACACTACCCCAATGCGGTGGATACCATTCGGTTTGAACATGGGAAATTCACTACGGTGATCAGGAAGTAGATATTCGCTTATAGGTTCCTGTGGAAGTATTTTTGTCCAGCTGAAAACAAACGAATTTGTTGAGACAAGGAAACTAATGGTATTAAAGAACTAATGCGGTACCTGGTCACTCTTCTTATAATCCTGCCCATGCTGCAAGGCTGCAAGCCGGACCCCATCCTCCTTAAGGGTTATGAAGGCGAGGCCACGGCGGTGAAAAATGGCCAGCCCTGGCGTGCCTTGATCGAAGGCATTCCAAGTAAACCGTTTGGTTACGGTTTTGACCTTAACATTGATGTATACAATGAATATCAATTTCTAAGGGAGTCGCTATATATTTTCCGTATCCCGTACAAGAATCAGTGGAATATGATTGACACAATAGATGCCCACACAGATTCGGTGATCACCGGCGCATTTTATGCCACCTTGCAAGAGGATGGAGATGTGATTGATAATGTGTATCACGTTATTCCTATGATTGGCTTTGACAATTTCATCAAGGTGACTCATTATGATGAGATTACCGGTGAGGTCAGGGGAGAGTTTCAGTTAATCATGGTGATAGATCCAGATGATCCCAAACACTATCCCAATGCGGTGGATACCATTCGTTTTGAGCATGGGAAATTTAATACCGTGATCAGGAAGTAAGATGAAGTTGAGTTTGCTTCCCATGATCCGATGGAGTTGCATTTGAATGACCATTGTAGACTCCCCGAACCACCATCACCATAGTTTTTAGCATTCAATTGTTTAAAAAACTTATCCCGCTGACCCCATCAGTCCATTTTAAAACATTATTTTTAGTGATTAAACAAAGTTCACACTTTTCGTCCGGGGGTTAGCTTATGGGATTATTCGACTTCTTAACGCAGGAAATTGCCATTGATCTGGGAACAGCAAACACGCTGATACTATCTGACGATAAGGTGGTGGTGGATGAACCGTCCATCGTGGCAACAGACCGCTTGTCGGGGCGGGTGATCGCTGTAGGCAAGCAGGCCATGCAGATGCATGGAAAGACCCATGAAAATATCAAAACCATACGTCCGCTCAAGGATGGTGTGATCGCAGATTTCCACGCTGCGGAACACATGATCCGCGGAATGATCAAGATGATCAACCGCAAGGGAAGACTGATCCAGCCTGCATTGCGCATGGTGATATGCATTCCTTCCGGTATCACGGAGGTGGAAAAACGGGCTGTACGTGACTCCGCAGAGCATGCCGGTGCCAAGGAAGTTTACCTTATCCATGAGCCTATGGCCGCTGCCATCGGTATGGGGATTGATGTGGAGGAACCCAACGGCAACATGGTGATCGACATCGGTGGAGGTACCAGTGAAATCGCTGTGATAGCTTTGGGTGGGATCGTTTGTGATAAGTCCATCCGTGTAGCCGGTGATGACTTCACCAGTGACATTGAAGACTACATGCGTCGTCAGCACAACATCCTGATCGGTGAGCGTTCTGCAGAGCGCATCAAGATTGAGGTGGGTGCCGCACTTACGGAAATAGACAATCCACCACCAGACTTCGCCGTACATGGTCGTGACCTTATGACGGGGATTCCGAAAGAGATCTCAGTGTCTTATGTGGAGATCGCCCATGCGCTGGACAAATCCATTTCCAAAATTGAAGAGGCCATCCTGAACGCACTGGAGATGACACCTCCCGAGCTATCCGCCGATATTTACAGGACCGGAATTTATCTTGCCGGTGGTGGTGCATTGCTTCGTGGCCTGGATAAACGGATTGCACTAAAAACGAAATTGCCTGTGCACATTGCCGAAGACCCGCTAAGGGCAGTAGCCAGGGGGACCGGCATAGCACTCAAAAACGTACATAAGTTCCCGTTCCTGATCAGGTAGTTCAAGGAATGTAAAGGAGTACGGCTTCATGCGCGCACTGTTCAGCTTCATCTGGAGAAACCATTACTTTTTCGTATTCGTTGCCTTTGAAATTCTGTGTTTTTCCCTGGTGGTGAGAAACAATACCTACCAACGGGCAGGATTTATTAATTCGTCAAGCCGCGTTGCCGGAGGTGTATTCGGTGCATGGGATAACGTAACTTCTTATTTCTCCCTCAGGGAGAAGAACCGTTTATTGGCGGATGAGAATGCAAGGTTAAGAAGTTTGTTGATGGCGTCGTCATCAACATCGGAATACCAGCGTACCATGGATAGCCTGAATGGGATGCAATACTTTTTTTATCCCGCAGAAGTGATCGCCAATTCTCTGAACCAGCGCAGCAATTATATCACGCTCTCCTCAGGAAGTGAAGACGGATTGGAAGAGTACATGGGGCTTATTTCCGGTAAAGGGATCGTTGGCATGATCACCAATGTATCCAAACACTATGCGGTCGCAAGGTCCCTGCTTCACAAAGAGTTTACCGTTGGCGCGCGATTCTCACGCAATAAGTACACCGGCGTGATCCAATGGGACGGCAATGATCCGAGTCTGTTGACCATGGGTGATGTGCCTTTGCCTGCTGATATCCTGGAAGGAGATACCGTGGTAACGAGCGGTGCATCTGCCGTTTTCCCGGCGGGTCTGATGATTGGCACCGTGGTTGATTACGAAGTGCTTCCCGGGGATAATTTCTATTCTGTGAAGGTCAGGACCGCTGCGGACTTTGGCAACCTGTCATTTGTATATGCCATTCAAAACATCCGAAAAGACGAACAGCAAGAACTTCAGAAAATGAATGAAGAGCCGATGAATGAATGAAGTGCTTAAACATACGATCCGTTTTATAATCTTCATCCTGATCCAGGTCCTGATCCTGAACAACATCAGTTTCCTGGGAAGGTTCACCCCATTCCTGTACCTGAGTATTCTGCTGGCGCTTCCTGTGAATGAAAGAAAAGTGTTGCTTCTTCCTATCGCTTTCGTGACCGGCATCATCATAGACATGTTCTCCAATACAGCTGGTATGCATGCAGCCGCTTGTGTCTTCATGGTATTTTGTCAACCATTGATTACCCGGTCTCTTTCTGAACGGGATACATACGACTACAAACAAACCAAGGCAGGTGCGCAGGGTTTGCGGGGAATGGTCTTCTACACGGTGATCATGGTCTTTCTTCACCACCTTGTTCTGTTTTACCTGGAAGCCTTCTCACTGGACTATTTTTGGTCCGTCCTGTTCCGCACCATTATCAACACCCTGATCACCTCATTTCTGATCATCGTTGTTAAACTGATCTTCACAAATCCCGTGAGTCGATGAGCAGGGTGATCTCGTCGAAGATGCTGGTGGTGGCCATGATCTTTATCGGCACGGGACTGATACTTCTTTTGCGTTTGTTCTATATCCAGGTGGTGGATGATCAGTACAAGCTGTACGCCAATGATAACGTCCTGCGTTATGTGACCGAATATCCTGCCCGGGGATTATTATTCGATCGCCAGGGAAAACTGCTGGCGTACAATGAACCGGCATATGACCTGATGGTGATTCCGCGCCAGGTAAAGGATCTGGATACCACGGCATTTTGTGAGCTCATCGGTTTGAAACCTGTTGTTTTTGTAAAGCGATTGAAAGATGCCAGGTCTTATTCTCCTTACAAGGCCTCGGTAATTGAAAAGAATATTCTTTCAAATCCCAGTGCGATCATCCGGGAAAAGCTGTTCAAGTTTCCGGGATTCTTCCTTCAGCCAAGGACATTAAGAAAATATCCGGATAGCCTGGCGGGCCATGTGCTCGGATATGTGGGAGAAGTGGATGATAAGATATTGGCACGCGATTCTTACTACAAAGCTGGTGACTATATCGGTGTCAGCGGGATAGAGCATTATTATGAAACGGTATTGAGGGGGCAGCGCGGGTTAAAGGTGAGAATGGTTGATGTACATAACCGTGTTGTGGGAAGCTTTGAGAACGGAGCATATGATACCCTATCCGTACCGGGAAAGAACATACACACCACCCTTGATGCCACATTACAGGCTTACGGAGAGCATCTCATGGCCAATAAAATGGGCAGCATCGTGGCCATAGAACCTTCGACAGGAGAAATCCTGGCATTGGTCACCGCGCCGGTATACAACCCCAACCTGCTGGTGGGACGGGAACGAACAACCAACTATAACAAACTGGTGATGGATAGTCTGAAACCTTTGTACAACAGGGCTACAATGGCGAACTACCCACCCGGATCCACCTTCAAACTGGTGAATGCCCTGGTAGGTCTTCAGGAAGGGGTGGTGGTTCCATCCACAAGTTATGGGTGTCAGCGCGGTTTTCATTTTGGAGGACTTACGGTAGGATGTCACGCCCATACCAGTCCGCTTAACCTTGTACAATCCATCCAGCATTCCTGTAACGCATACTATTGCCGGGTATTCAAATCGATTATTGATCCCTATCCTACAACCGAGAAGGGTTACAATGCCTGGCGTGACCATGTGACCAGTTTCGGCCTTGGGGCCTCCCTGGGAACCGATATGGATCAGGATCTCAAGGGACTTGTTCCCAAGGCTGAATACTATGACCGTTATCATGGCAAAGGCCGTTGGAAGTCGCTCTCCGTTATTTCATTGGCGATAGGTCAGGGCGAACTTGGGGTAACCCCTTTGCAGATGGCGAATCTGGGAGCCACCATTGCCAATCGGGGGTATTACTACATTCCGCACATTGTTAAGTCTGTTGAAGGCCGGGAAAGTATTGATGAGAAATACATGAAACCGATCCACACCACCATCGACTCATCGCACTTCAAGTGGGTGATTGAGGGAATGGAAAAGGTGGTTCAGGCCGGAACAGCAAGCCGGGCAAAAGTAGAAGGCATTGCCATATGCGGTAAGACGGGGACGGCACAAAATCCGCATGGGGAAGACCATTCCATATTCATGGCCTTTGCACCGAAGGATGAACCCAGGATCGCGATTGTGGTATATGTTGAGAATGCTGGTTTCGGTTCGAGCTGGGCGGCACCCATTGCCACACTGATGATTGAAAAATACCTCAAGGGTGAAGTCTCACGAAAAGACCTTGAGAAAAGAATGATAGAAACCCATCCATAGCTTTAGCATCGATGCGCACGAGAAAGAACATAATGCAAGGGATCGACTGGTGGTTGGTGATAACCTACTTGTTACTGGTGATCATGGGATGGGTGAATATTTATGCGGCGGTGTATGATGAGAGTCATGCGAGTATCCTGGACGTATCCAGGAACTATGGCAAGCAAATGATCTGGATTGCTACAGCATTTGTGATCGGATTAACCTTGCTGTTGATAGAAAGTAAATTCTGGGAGTCCTTTTCGATGATCCTGTATGGCATTACGCTGGCGATGCTGCTGGCCGTGTTGTTTTTCGGAAGAGAGGTGGCGGGTTCCCGTTCCTGGTTTGAAATCGGTGCATTCCGGCTGCAGCCGGCGGAGTTCGCCAAATTTGCAACCGCTCTTGCCCTGGCAAGATACCTCGGGCTTCATGAAATAAAGTTTCAGGACCTGAAAATAAAAATGTGGTCCTTTGCCCTTCTCCTGGCTCCGGCGGCCCTTATCGTTCTTCAGGGAGACGCAGGTTCGTCTTTGGTTTATTCCGCATTTGTTCTCGTGTTGTTTCGGGAAGGGCTATCCGGAAACGTCCTGATCATCGGGGCAGGCCTTGCACTGGTGTTCATACTGGCCTTGTTGGTTGATAAGCTTGTCCTTATTGCCTGTTTTGCCGGCGTGGCAATGTTGCTGGTTTACCTTGTCAGAAAGTCAAAGTCAGACATCATCGCGGTGATCGGAGGCTTTGTGCTTTGTGCAGGCCTGGTGTACAGTGTCGATTATGTTTTTGACAATGTTCTGGCCGATCACCATCGCAAACGCATCAATGTATTGATTGGTAAAGAGGCCGACATTCATGCAGCGGGTTATAACGTAAATCAGTCAAAGATCGCAATTGGTTCAGGAGGGGTAACCGGGAAAGGTTTTCTGAAAGGAACCCAAACCAAGTATGATTTTGTACCCGAGCAAAGCACAGACTTCATTTTTTGCACGGTGGGAGAAGAGTGGGGCTTCCTGGGTAGTTTCGTTGTGATCTCCCTTTTTCTGTTTCTTATGCTGCGAATACTCTATGCGGCAGAACGACAGCGTTCCCATTTCAGCAGGATATACGGATATGGGGTGGCATCCATTCTTTTTTTTCACTTTGCCATCAACATAGGGATGACCATTGGTTTGGCGCCGGTCATTGGAATACCCATGCCCTTCTTTAGCTATGGTGGATCTTCGCTATGGGGTTTTACGATCCTCCTTTTCATCTTCATCAAGCTGGACTCGGTGCGGATGGAGATCCTGGGATAACAAAAAACCCCGCTATCTGCGGGGTCTTCTGAAACAAAATCTTAGCAATTTATTAATAGAACTTGGCGCGGTAATCCTGCACATCTGCCTTTTCCAGGAGCGCATTAACCACATCCGTAGCAGCCCTGGATTGTGCGGTTGCCCTCATGGATTTCTTTTTTGTAGCAATATCCTGGCCCTCGGGGGCGGGAGTCACGGATTCTACCACGATCACAAAAACGCCTGTATTTCCTTTGATCGGTTGAGAAAGCTGACCTTGTTTCTCACCGAAAGCATGACCGATCACGGCAGGCTCCATGCCTAGTCCTGCAACGAAGCTGGCGGAGAAGGTAATGCCTTCTACCTTTTGTGCTTCCGATCCCATGGCACTGGCCAATGCATTAATGTCATTGATACCCGCCATCTTAGATTTGAACTCTTCCTGGAATTGTTTGACTTTCTTTTCCTTCTTTGCTGCTATTTCCAGTTCCGGTTTTCTCTTATCGATGGGGATGTAGCCTTCTTCAAGCACCTCTGTCAGTAAGGCCACAGCGAATTTGTCTCCAAAAGCCATGACATCGGATACATCACCGACTTCACTGTTGTATGCCCAACGTACCATTGGTCTGGCGGACTCCAGTCCAGGAATATTTCTGTCACCTGTGCGCAAACCCTCCGCCACACGTTTATTCAGCTTGGTCGAGTTTTGACTAAAGGTTTCCTCGGTACGGCTTTTTCCGGCGAACTCATTGGCTTGCTGATAAACATTGTTGTAAGTCTCCTGACTTGGCTTCAGGTAACGATCTACAAAGGCAATGCGAACCTGGGGTACCAGCTTCGTCCTTTCCTGAACATCAATGACATGAGCGCCATATGGTGTTTTCAGCAGGATCAGCCCTTTACTGGTATTGGCAAAGCAGGTATCTGTGAAACGAGGACCATAATATGTCATGCGTTGGTCGTATTCGGTTACCCAACCGATGTTCCCGCTGTCTGCCTGGGTAGAGGGATCATCGTTGTTGTTAAAGGCCACATCACCGAATGGTGTTCCGTTCTGGATCAGTTTCATCAGGCTGTCGGCACGGGCATAGGTAGCGAGGGTATCGCCTTCCTTTGCCAGGAGGACAAACTGACGTACTTTGACACTGTCGGAGTGCATACGTTTTTCAGATAGCTTGGCCAGTTTATAGGCGCCATTTTCAAAATAAGGACCTACGACCAGGCCTGTTGAATCCGCTGCAAAAAAGATGGAATCCAGGTTGGCGGCAATAGATCCCTTGCCATAAAAACGGTCATCGAAAGGCGTGTCTGCATGGCGGTTAACAAACAGACTGTCAGTCGTGGATTCAACGAGTTTTTCTTTGATCTCACTGATCCAGTTGCGTGCTTCAAGTGTGTCTTCTGCTGAGGGATCCACATTAAAGATCACATATTCAAGGCTTCTTTCCTCTTCCTTTTGTTTGTAAAGGTGTTTGTGGGCTTCATAGTATTCTCTGATCTCCTGATCTGTCACCGTAATTGAGCTATCAGACACACTGCTGAATGACTTGTACACGTATGAGATATTGGCCTTTGCACTGCCGGATTGTATATCCCTTTCAGCTTCTGCTGTAGTGACATAAAGGCCTTTCTGAATAAGCATGGCATACTTCTCAAAGGTCCTTTCCTTCACAATCTTATCTTCAAACATGGCCCACCGGTTGTTTCCATCTTCGGTTTCCCGTAGTCTCTTGATGGAGCTAAGGATGCTGGATGGATCAAATTCACCGGTCTGCGGATTGGTGAATGCCCTGGCAACCTCAGGATGAATATTCTGTCCGGAGACCATGTCTTTCAGTTCTTCTCCACCCACGGCGATGCCGGTCTCATTATATTGTTGTTCCATGATCAGGTCACGGATCATTTGTTCCCATGCTTCATCCCTCAGCATGTCCTGAGTCTCGCTGGGTATGTTCTCGCCGTTGCTGTTCATCTGAAAAGATGCAAGGCGTTCTTCCACGTTACGTTCATAAACGTTTGCTGAGATTTTGGTGCCACCAACTTCCGCCACTGTGGTGCGATCTCCTGTAAACATGGAGGATCCTGAGTTCAAAAAATCTCCCAGTATGAAGGCCAGGAGCGCACCTCCGACGAAGAACAGAAGTACCCAGCCCATTTTTTTTCTAATACTTCCAATAATAGCCATGCCTTTATAGGTCTTGAAAATGAGGTGCGAAGATACAATGGATAATTGAAAATAAAAAGACGGCAAACGCAGATATCAGGACGTATTCCGAACTTTAAGACGAATCAGATCGATCCGGGAATCAGATGCCTTTTTGATAACAAAAATATGATTGTCAACCGCGATCTCCTCATCCACTTCAGGGATGCTTTCATGAAAGTGGGTGACCATACCTCCGAGTGTTTCGTATTCATCTGAGGTTTTCAGGCCAAGATCGTAAGTCTCATTCAGGTAGTCTATCTCATGTCGGGCGGAGAACAGGTAGTCATGGTCACCGAGCTGTTTTTCAACCAGTTCTTCCGAGTCATGCTCATCTTCGATCTCACCGAAGATCTCTTCAATGATATCCTCCATGGTTACCATTCCAGCGGTACCGCCAAATTCATCAACCACTACGGCGACGCTTTTGTGATCACGGATAAAATTCTCCATCAACTCACTGGCCCTCATGCTTTCCGGAGCAATGATGATCGGCAGAAGGATGGCTTTGATATTTTTTGGGTTCTTGAATAACTCATAGGAATGGGTATAGCCGATGATGTTATCAATGTTTTCGTTGAAGATGAGGATCTTGGAAAGCCCGGTCCGGATAAATTGTTCCTTGAGTTGATTGATGGGATCGTCAATATTCAGGGCAACAATTTCTGTACGGGGAACCATGCATTCCTTCACCTTGATATTGGTAAAGTCGAGTGCATTTTTAAGAATCTTGATTTCAGGATCAATGTCTTCCGGCCGATTGATTCCTGTGGTCACCAGGTCCAGGTAATGATCAAGATCCGTTTTACCGAATACAGGATCTTCTGCATGAAAGGCAATACCAAATATGCGTGTTAGTATGAATTGGGCCACTTGCATGATGAGTACCACGGGAAGATAAAGCAGAAAGTAGAGAAGCCACAGGGGAGCGGCAAGGGTCAGCAGGATAAAATTAGGGTTGATGCGGAAGAGCACCTTTGGAAGAAACTCGGCGGTCAGCAGAACGATGATGGTGGAAATAAGCGTTTGTACCACCATCACATAAGCATCGGAGTGCAGGTACAAACGCAAGTCTGGCTCAAGCAGCCGTGCCATGGCTATACCATAGAAAACCAGCGCTACATTATTGCCGATCAACAGCATACCAATAAACCGTGATGGATATCGGGTAATGCCGGCCAGTAATTTTGCAGAGATCAGGCCTTTCTTCCTGCGAAGCTCCAGATCGAGTTTGTTGGAGGTGATATACGCGATCTCAATGCCTGAGAAGAATGCCGAAAAAAAGAGTGAGATCAGAATGACCAAGCCTGTTTCCATGAATATAGATCAGGGCTTGGTTATGGTCTGGTCCGCGTCTTCAGAAGACTCCATGATCGGTACGGTGTTTTAACTTAAGTTGTATTCCTACGTCGCCAGTATAATAGCGCCGAAGCCAAAGTAAAGATAAAAAAAGTTCCAGCCATCTCCACATCTCCCCGATAAAGTGCCAGCATAGTTGTGAACAGACACACGATACCTACAATCACCCAGGCCCATTTAAGGAACATGTTCTTCCGTTTTTTCTTCAGGTAGGTGAAATGAACCAATCGGTTTTTTAATGCGGTATCGGTTAAAATGTTGATCGGCTTCAAGTCCCTGACCCCAGATCACCTCATCATCCCTGGTGATGTGTACTTCTTCTTCTGTAAAAATGATTTGTTTTTGCTCGTCCCACACCAGATGTTCTGTCACCAGCCGTTCACCCCGCTCATTCACGACCACCACATTCCGTCGCGCTTCCATCTTGCGTTCGTTCACATAGCGGATGGCATATCCTGCGGTCAATTCAGCATTGGGTTGGGCAACTGAGTCGTAGAATACCACGTGCAATCCTTTGGAAAATTCCACATAGGGTTTCTCGCCGTAAAAGCGTTCCATAAGGGGGGCGTTCAACTTCACCTTCAGCATGGCTGAATCGCTGTAAAGCGCTTCAACATTGTGCGCCACCTCTGGTGCTGTCTCATCCTGAGATGTGACCAGATCCACCTTGGCAAGGTCTGCCTCGCATGCGGTCAGTATGCTAAGCAGACATAGTGTAGGGATCAGACCAAACTTAGAACCTGGCCTTGGTCTTTTCATTGATCCAGCAACCGACTTCCACCTCGTCTCCTTCTTTGATGCCATGGAAGAAGCAGTCCTCATTGTTCGGGAAATATTGTTTGTATTTGCTGATCTTTTCATTCGCTTCTGATGCCACGGAACCATCAACGGACTTGGCTTTGGTAAGGAAATCCACGGCAACCCAGTAACCGGCTTTGGCCAGACATTCATTGTCTCCGCACGATGAAGATGATGCGGCACACCACTCTGCAATCGAGATGTATGGATCTCCCCATCCACTCTTGGTGGAAGCAGCGCGCAGCGCATAGGATTTTGCCTGTCCGAACTGCTTTTGATTGGCGTAGCATTTTGCAATGGAAAGCAGGTCCTTTGCCTTCTGGGTCGCATCTTCCTCCATTTCAACGGCATCCTGCAGATATTTTATGGCTGTCGTGCAATCACCTTTTCCGGCCGCCAATCCTGCGAGCATCCGGAAAACGGTGGCAGAACGTTCCTTCTTTCCAATGGCATCCACCACCTTAAAGAATAAGGGGGAATCCTGGCACTTCTGACGATCTAATAATCCTGCTACTTTCTTCAGCCAGTCCAGATCATCTACCTTTGAATCAAATTGCGGCCCGAAAATCCCGATCATCGCACCACAATCGGCAATACCGCTGCAATTGACAAAAATCTTTTCCACATTTTCCTGCGCTGCCTGATAATTCTTGTCGTTCGGGTCTTTCTTCAGGTTGTAATCAATCACATTACCAATGCTCTGAAAAAGTCCAAGTACATCTTCTTTGGTAAGTTTCTCCTTGCTAAGAAGGTCGCAGGCAGACTGGAAGTAATATACCAAAGGTATGGCTTCCGTCTCATTTCCTTCCAGTTCCATGCATTCCTTGAACATGGCATAAGCGCCTTCACTATCCCTGGTAAGGGTATAATAATCTGATGCTTTCCGGCCCAGTACATATCCTTTCTTTCCGAAATACTCAACGCGTTTATCATAAACGCACATCAAGGAATCCACCAGTTTCTTTTGAATCTTTGGGTCTGTGGCCTTTTTAATAGCATACTTCAGAATGGATGGGCCGTGTATATAAAGGTTTTGTGAAGACCTCGGGCAGTTGGTAATGGCCTCCTGCCATGGCTTCTGCGCCATCTCCATATTGTTTTGTTTGTAGTATTCACTATACAGAGAGAGATTTTCAACGCATTTTGCGCTGTCCGGTCCGAACTTCTGACCATTATCTTTGGTCTGATAACATTGTGCGGAAGCTTGGGTTAAAGCCATCCCACATACACAAATTAGCGTTAAATAAAGTTTCCAAGCCTTCATATCAGTCGTATTTACGTTTCAGGAACCAAGTTGCCGTTTGAAATGAGAATCCCACATTTAGCCGGATAAACTGCTCCTTAATTAAAGATTGATCGGTTGTTCCACGTTCTCCAATGACAAAACCGAGGTTTAAATAATTACTTCCAAGAGGTTTTGCCACCTTCATGGGTACACTCAAACCAAAAGCTATGCCATTTTCCTGAATGGCGATCCCTTTGAGTTCGTGGTAGGTTTGCGAAAGGAATAATCCACCTCGCCATTGTATGCCTTCCGCATCGTTTTGATACAGGCCGCCAATGGATAAGCGATGGGCATTTCCAATGGAATCTGCTTTGTCAAAAAGCGTGTAGTTAGACCATGGTTGTGCTGTATAGTCCACACCAATCCGCCATTGCTTATCACCGGCTGTTTTGCCGATGGAGGCACCGGCGCCCCAGGAAAGGGGTAAGACCATTTTGCCTTCAAAGCTTTCGCTGAATGATGTGTCAACAGTGGTGCCACCGGGCGTGGTCATCGTGATCAGGAAGTCTTCCCTTGTCTTGTTAAGATGACCGGGCGGACCATACGTAGCTCCCAGAATAAGTTCAAGCGAGTCACGGTTTCCCTTATTGTTTTGATAGTAAAGGTTCCGATGGTACTGTGCTCCGGTCTCAAAAACGAAGTTACGCACCAGTAGCTGGCTGCTCGCTGCGCTATTGAATCCGAATATATTATCCGGTAATGAATCCGAGCGTTGACGATCTATCCGGCCGAAGATGTAACTCGCGTTGACACCAACAGACAGGTTTTTCCATTGGTAGGCATGTGTCATGGTGAACTTATTCACTCCACCATAGCCATTGAACTTGTATTTCACCTCACCTACCTGGTCAATGTTGACCTTTTCTACCATGGAATATCCTACGCCACTATACGGGGCAAGGGACAGGGCACCTTTCCAGTTTGACTTTATCCGAAAGCCCATGCTCATCTGAGACAATTGCGTGGTATTCCTTAATGATGGCACGGAGGAAGAGGCCACCTTCAGTTTGTTGATGTGACTGAAAATACCAATTCCGAATTGCGCCCGGCTGGTCATAGCCGTGAGTGATGCGGGGTTCTGTAGGTTTAGTTCTACGTTTGGACGGAATGCGATACTGGCCCCAGCCAAAGAGGTGGCATATGAAAAGGTGTTGCCATAAAGCTCGCCGATACCATACCTGCTGTATGGCGAATTGCTGCGTTCCTGGGCATTGACGACTCCGCAGAGGCCCGCCAGTATGAGCAGCATCAATTTAAACTTTCGCATGGCATTCTAACATAAGGTTCAATCCCTCAAGTACCAGGTTTGGGGCGACAAAGATGTTAATTTTCAGATTCTTATCAAAGAAGGCACTGTCGCCCCCGGTCAAAACGACGGTAACATCCTTATATTGCTGTTGATACAAACCTATTATCCCGGCCACTTCGGAGAGTATCCCATGCTGCACTCCCGACTGTATTGAAGTGGTGGTATCCTTTCCGGTAAGCGCCATTTCATCGTTTCCATTGACGAGTGGAAGGCGTGCCGTGAATTTGTTCAGCGCCTGAAACCGCATCCGACGCCCGGGGCTGATGCTGCCTCCCTGGTAAACACCATTTTTGTCAAGCAGGTCATAAGTGATACATGTACCGGCATCAATCACCAGAACGTCTTTTACAGGAAAACGACCATAAGCGCCCATGATGCCGGCCAACCGGTCATTGCCAAGGGTCTCCGGTGTTCTGTAGTCTACCTTCACAGGAAGAGACATTTGGCTGTCTACCAGCACGAGGATCATGTTCTGTTTAATAAAATCATATAATTCCGGTGCCTCCTGATTGACACTGGAAACAATGGTTGCATAAGGCGATGGGTACAACTTCAACCAGGCGCTTAAAGTTTCCGGATCAGGAATGCCATCGAAGCTGTGGGATGAAACCAAATCCCTGCCTGAAAAAAGGCCTGTTTTGGTATGCGAGGAACCGATGTCAATGACTAGTTGCATGTCGCCAAAGTTAAATAAAATCAAACCTGCTCATTAAATGGGTGCACGGGTGACTTAGGGGTTATATGGACATGAACCATAGTTATGTAAGTCGCTTTAAATGCGAAAATTAGGTATAAATACCGAGTAACTTCCGTTCGGTCGGGGCGTAAAACCAGGCACTGATTGTGCATATGTCCGTAATGATTACAGGATATCCTCCGGTGAACAATCGGTAGGGCTAAGGTTGTTAGTCCCGATTCAGCATGAACAAATATGACTCACGGGCATGGAAGTAGTGAGCAAGCCGGATATTAACGACATTGAGATACCTCTGCTTTTGGAAGCCATATTCCAAAGGTATGGCTATGATTTCAGGAGTTACTCCAAGGCGCATGTCAAACGCCGGATTCTCCAACGCCTCAGATTATCAGGGTTGGAGAGCGTGTCGATGCTTCAGCACCGCGTACTTGCCGATCCGTCTTTTGCCTCGGAGGTTCTGAAAGATCTGAGCATTAATGTCACCGAAATGTTCAGGGACCCGAAGTTTTATGCTGCAGTCAGGGAAAAGGTGGTGCCCCTTCTAAAAACATGGTCCTATTGCAAGATATGGCACGCCGGATGCAGCACCGGCGAGGAAGTCTATTCCATGGCCATCCTTCTGTCCGAGGAAGGAGTGTATGACCGCACACAATTATATGCCACGGATTTCAATTATGATGTCGTAAAGCAGGCGCGGGAAGGTATTTATCCAATCCAGCAGATGAAGCGTCATGCCATGAATTATGTTTCCAGTGGAGCGCGTGCCTCATTCACAGATCATTTTTACGCGAAGTACGATTCGGCGATCATGAATAACAACCTGAAAAAAAACATTGTCTGGGCTCATCATAACCTGGTGACTGACGGGGATTTTACCGAAACCAATATGATCGTATGCCGCAATGTTCTGATATATTTCAATAAAGATCTTCAGAATAAAGTCATTCGTTTATTTCATCAAAGCCTGGTCAGAGGTGGCATTCTCTGTCTTGGACACAAAGAGACATTAATGTTTTCAGAGTACGGAAAGTATTTTGAAGCGTTGGACGAAGGACAGCGGATTTATAAAAAAAGATATGCAACTGAATAAGCGAACAAGATATGAAGCTCTTGTTATAGGGGCGTCAGCCGGTGGCCTGAAGGCGATCCGTGAGATTCTTGTTCCGTTGCCTCAGAATTTTTCTTTGACCATCCTGATTGTGCAACACATTGCACCTGACGCAGGTTCCGTCTGGCCTACGATTCTTGATAAACAATGTCGCATCAGGGTCAAGGAAGCGGATGAAAAAGAGACGGCCATGCCGGGCACGGTCTACATTGCACCACCGAATTATCATCTTCTCGTTGAAACCGATCGTACCCTGAGCCTCACTATTGACGAGAGGGTCTGTTATGCCAGGCCATCGTGTGATGTCCTATTTGAAACGGCCGCTGACGCTTACCGCGAGCGCCTGGTGGGTGTTGTGCTTACCGGAGCCAACAACGACGGTGCACGTGGCCTAACGAAGATCAAAGAGTATGGCGGGTTTACCATTGCACAAAGTCCGGAATCCGCTGAGTCACCATATATGCCGCTGGCAGCGATCGAAGCGTGCCAGCCCGACCTCATCCTTTCTCCCGATAAAATAAGCGAAACACTTATGAAAGTACACCAACAATCAAACAACCACCATGAATTTCAAGCTTGACTCGATAGGAAAGAAAATCAGCTTCGGTTATGGAGCGATGATCATCTCCCTGATCATTTCTGTATTGATCATCATTTCGATGGCAGAAAATGTAGATGCCACCGCTGACAGGCTTCACACGCTCAGGGCTCCGGCCTTAAATGCCGACCTGGAATTGATGGCAGGCGTACATCAAAGCATTTCCCAGCTTCGTGGATGGGTGATGCTGGGTAAGGATACCAACAGGTCAGGCCGAAGAAAGATATGGGATGAAGAGATCAGGCCGCCAATGGCCGTGTTGAAAGGGCTTACGGAAAAGGTGAAGATGGAGGAGCATGAGGCCTGGGTGAATGAGGTGAACCGACTGGAAGGTTTGTTGCAAACGTTAGACCAGTACCAGACCGAGGTGGAGAACGTTGCCGCAACCAACCAGCAGGCCGCCGAAGATCTTATAGAGAGTAAAATGGTCAATCTCAATAAGGAGATCACCGGTTTGATAGACGCCATGCGCCGGAAGCAGGAGAAATTTATGAATGATGATCAGGTCCTGACAACGGCACAATTGAGTAATATGATCACGGTGGAATGGTCTCTACTTGCATTTCTCTCCATACTCTGTATCATTTTCTCATGGTTCATTACGCGTTCGATTGTGAGGCCCGTGGCCAGAGCAGTGAACGTGGCTGAAAATATTGGTGACGGAAATCTGGACACAGATATATCGGTGAGTGGGTCTACGGAGTTGGCAGCGCTTGGAAATGCGATGGTTCGCATGAGGGACGCGCTGATTAAGAAAGAACAGGAAACCCAACAGTACAAATGGCTGAGTACCGGAAAGAATGAACTCAGCGATGTGATTCAGGGAGATAAGGATGTGACCACCCTGGTGAATGATGTGATCGAATTCATTGCCAATTACACGGAGGCCAATATCGGTTCGGTATACCTTAAAAACGAACAAAGAAATGACCTGGAACTCGCAGGGAAATATGCATTCTCAAATAGCGATGGCAACGGCAGGTATGGAATGGGTGAAGGTCTGATTGGTCAGGTGGCTTCTGCGAAGAAACCCATCATGCTCCATGACGTGGACGAGAAGAGCATCCGGGTGAAATCCACATTGGTGGATATACCACCGCGGAACGTCCTGGTGAGTCCCTTCCTGTTTGAGGACCGCTCACTCGGGGTTATCGAGCTTGGCAAGCCACAGGCATTCGAAGAAATTCAGTTGGAATTTGTGAAGGGGAGCATGGAAACGCTTGGAGTGGCAGTGAATACTGCGATTACCAAAATGAAGATTCAGCAGTTGCTGGATGAAGCTACGGAAAAAGGTACGCAATTGGCCAATGCCAAACGGGAGATTGAGCAGCAACTGGAAGGACTGAATGACGTGGCTCTGGTCTCCATTACCGATGTGGATGGAAATATCACCTATGTCAACGACCGATTTGTGAAAGTGTCCAAGTTCCCCCGCGAAGAATTAATAGGCCAGAATCACCGCATGCTTAAGTCCGGCAAACAACCGGACGGCTTGTTCGTGGGTATGTGGAAAGCCATCACAACGGGTAGGGTATGGAGTGGTGAGATTATCAACAAGGCCAAAGATGGAAGTTACTATTGGGTGGATACGACCATTGTCCCCATTCTAAACGTCAATGGTAAGATCGAAAAATTCATTTCCGTCAGGTTTGAGATCACAGAACTCAAGGAACAGCAGGCCGCCATGCAAAAGCTGAACGGTGAGCTGCAAACCCAGCAGGAGGAATTGCAGCAAAGCAATGAGGAGTTGGAAGAACAGGCCCAGAAACTCAAGGAGCAACAGGAAGAACTGCAGGCCGCCAACGAAGAACTGGAAGAACAAACCCAGGTGGTGGAGCAAAAGAACAAGGACCTGGAAACCGCCAGAACGGATATTGAACTGAAGGCAAAGCAACTGGAAATAAGCAGCAAATACAAAAGTGAATTCCTGGCCAACATGAGCCATGAACTGCGTACGCCTCTGAACAGCTTGTTGATTCTTGCCGGTGACTTATCCGCCAACAAGGAAAAGAACCTGACTGAAGATCAGGTGGAAAGTGCGCAGGTTATTAGCAAAAGCGGACAGGATCTTCTGATTCTGATCAATGAAATACTGGATCTTTCCAAGATCGAGGCTGGTAAGATGGACCTGAATATTTCAAAGGTGACGGTACATGAAATAGCTGCTGACATTCGGAGGAATTTCAAGAGACAGGCATCTGAGAAGGGTTTGGATTTGAGTGTGGTTGTAGAAGATGGCGTTCCTGAAACCATTCAAACCGACCGTCAGAGAATGGATCAGGTGATCAAGAATCTGATATCAAATGCCTTGAAGTTTACGGAAGAAGGAAGTGTGAAAATAACCTTCCGGAAAGATGCAGGAAGTAATCTGAATGTCATGGTTTCCGATACAGGAATAGGGATTCCCAAGGACAAGCAGGATGTGATCTTTGAAGCTTTCCAACAGGCCGATGGTGGGACGGCACGTAAATATGGCGGTACCGGCCTGGGGCTGTCCATCTCCCGTGAGTTGGCCAAACTACTCGGAGGAAATATCAGCCTTGAAAGTGATGCCGGAAAAGGTTCCACTTTTACCTTGTCAATACCACTAATAATAAGCAAAGGGGACGGTAAACCGGCGGAGGAAGTGTGGGTGAAACATGAACCTAAACAGCCGGTGTCATTTACGGATAATCGCTATCTGAATGTCCCGGGAATTGATGATCAAAGGGATCAGATAACGAAGGATGATCTATGTATGCTCATCATTGATGATGATCTTGGCTTTGCACGGGTCCTGGCCAAACAGGCAAATGAAAAAGGATTCAAATACCTGGCGGCGACCACGGGTGAAGACGGACTTGCGCTGGCTTCCAAATTTATGCCCCATGCGATTTTGCTGGATATTGATCTGCCGGGCATCGACGGACATATGGTGTTGAAGGAGTTAAAGGGAAATCCGGCACTACGTCACATTCCGGTGCACATCATGTCTGTGAATGAAAAAACCCTGGATCCTATTCGTTCCGGAGCACTTGAATACCTGACCAAGCCTGTGACCAAACCGCAGCTGGAAGAAGCATTCTCCAGGATAGAGGACTTTATCAATCGTAAAATGAAGAACCTCCTCATTGTGGAGGATAACAACGTGATGAGAAAGTCGATTAAAAAACTGATAGGTAACGGCGACGTGAAATGTGTTGAAGCGTCAACCGGAAAACAGGCACTGGAGATTCTCGATAACCAGCAGGTGGATTGTATGGTGCTGGATATCGGATTGCCGGATATGACGGGCTTTGAATTGATACACATGCTGGAGGAAAGAAAAAAGGAGAAGAAGGTCCCGCCCATTATTGTGTATACCGGAAAAGAGCTCACCAGGGAAGAGAATGAAGAACTCAGAATGTCAGCGGATTCCATCATCATCAAAGGCGTGAAAAGCGAAGAACGTTTGTTGGATGAGACCGCCCTGTTCCTGCATCGTACGGTGAACAACCTCCCGGATAAAAAGCAGGGAATGATCACCAGTTTATATGACAAGGAACGACTCTTTCACGATAAACATGTGCTTCTGGTTGATGACGACATGCGCAACATTTTCGCACTGTCCAAGGTGCTCAAGGACCAGGGCTTCATTATTTCAAAGGCTGAGAATGGTATAGTGGCCCTCGAAGCACTCAAGGAACAACCGCACCCGGATATCGTCCTGATGGATATCATGATGCCGGAAATGGATGGATACGACTGCATGCGTGAGATCAGAAAAAATACGCAGTTCCGTAATCTTCCCATTATCGCTCTTACAGCAAAAGCCATGAAAGAAGACAGGCAGAAGTGCATAGATGCCGGCGCCAACGACTATATATCAAAACCAGTGGATATTGAACGCTTACTTTCACTTATGAGAATATGGATAAAGGAATGATGACCATGGACCAACCGCATGAGGTGTCCAGTCCTGAAAAGGACCTGAGAATTGACAGGCCCAAAATTCTGATGGTTGATGACAGGCCTGAGAACCTGATTGCACTCGAGCGGCTGATGAAGGACCTTGATGTTGAACTGTTCCGCGCAAGCAGCGGGAACGAGGCACTAAAGCTCACGCTGAGACACGACTTTGCGCTTGCCCTGTTGGATATTCAGATGCCTGAGATGGACGGATATGAGTTGGCAGAAATCCTGCGCTCCGAAGAAAAGACGGCCCGGATGCCTTTCATATTCATCTCAGCCATTTATACATCAAACATCAATGTATTTAAAGGCTATGAAAAAGGTGCGTTCAGCTATATCACCAAACCGTTCGATCCTCAGGTTCTGCTCAACAAGGTTCAGTTCTTTGTGGAGAAATATACCCAGGAGCAAGAGTTGAAGCAAAGTCATAAGTTCCTTGAAATCCGCATACAGGAGCGCACCGAAGCCTTGCAACGATCCAATAGGGAATTGGAGCAATTCGCCTATGTGGCATCCCATGACCTTCAGGAGCCATTGCGGGCCATTACAAGTTATTTGCAACTGTTGCAAAACCATATAAAGGATACGCTGGATGAGAAAGGCGAGCGGTACATTAATGTGGCTGTGGATGGAACCAAGAGGATGAAACAGTTGATAGAAGCCCTTCTGACCTATTCAAGACTTTCAAATACCAATGATGAGGATATTGAGCAGGTAGACGTGGCTGATCTGGTTCAGAAGGTGATGACCGATCTCAGGATTCGGATTTCCGAATGCAATGCGCACATTAAAGTCGGTCCGCTTCCAACGGTTCCGGGAATCAACGCCCAACTTCAACTCCTGTTCCAGAACCTTATCGGCAATGCCATCAAATTCCGGCGTGAAGGTGTGAGTCCGGTGATAGAAGTGGGCGCCAATGAGGTGGATGGTTACTGGCAATTCTTTGTCAAGGATAATGGAATTGGGATTGAAGAGGATTTCTTTAAACGCATATTCATCATCTTTCAAAGACTGCATACCAGAGAGGAATATGAGGGGACTGGGATCGGTCTCGCCATGTGCCAGAAAGTCGTGACCAAGCATGGCGGTGAGATATGGGTAGAGTCAAGCCTCGGAAAGGGCACCACGTTTCATTTCACGTTACCTAAATAGTTCCGTATATGGACACAGAAAATAAACCTCATTACCCCATACAGGTGTTGCTTGTAGAAGACAGCCCGGAGGACATCGAGCTGACGCAAACCGCCATGGAAAGAAATTACCATGAGTTCAATATTCATATAGTGACAGACGGAATCAAGGCTTTGCAATTTCTGAGAAAGATCTCCGGCTACGAAGGAGTACCCACACCGGATCTGATCATGCTGGATCTGAATCTGCCGAAAAAGGACGGAAGAGAGGTGCTTGCAGAGATCAAGATGGATCAGAAGCTCAGACAGATTCCGGTTGTCGTACTTACCACCTCCACCTCCGAGCAGGATATTCAAGCTTGTTATAATGATCATGCCAATTGTTATGTCACAAAACCTGTTGATCTCGACCACTTCTTTGAGGTGGCCAGACAAATCGAACAGTTCTGGTTCCAGACTGCCCGATTGCCAAAAAATCATGAATAGGGATCTGTCGATATTGATGATTGAGGATAACCCGGTCGATCAGCAATTCTTTCGTGAATTGTTCGATTCTACCAACCTAAGGGGGTCTGCGCTTCATATCGCCAGTAGGGTGAGCGAAGGACTGGATATCTTAAAACGCTACCACGTGGATGTGATGTTGCTGGATTTGTCTCTGCCGGACAGTTCCCATCTGGATGGATATACTGAGATCAAAAAGAAGTACCCGCATCTTCCCATCATCATCATGACAGGTTTGTCAGATCATAAGACCGCAGTGAGGGCCATACAGTTGGGTGCCCAGGATTACCTGGAGAAGGGAAAATATGACGACTACCTCATGGAGAAGTCCATCAGATATGCCATTGAGCGTCAAAACCTGCTGAAGGAGCGGGAAAGGGTGAGTCAGGAATTGGAAAATAGTTTGAAGATGCTCGACTCCGTTAATTCAGAATTGAAGGTACTGAACGAGGGCCTGGAGGAAAAGGTGCGGTCAAGGACAATTGATCTGGAGAAGGAAAAGGAAAAGGTCGAAGAGCAAAATCAACTGATCAGAGAAAGCCTTCGCTATGCACGGAAGATACAAAGTGCGATTCTTCCAAAGGGAAAGGAATTGGCAGGAAGCCTCCCGAATTCATTTGTTTTCTTTAAACCAAAGGATATCGTTAGCGGTGATTTTTACTGGCATGCAAGTGTCAGGAACAGGGATATACTGGCAGTGGCTGATTGCACGGGTCACGGTGTACCGGGCGCTATGATGTCAATGCTGGGCTTCACGCAACTCAATCTGCTGGTGGAAGGGCAGCGTCTGACTGATCCGGCCGGCATCCTGAACAAACTCCATCAGCATATCAGGCAATTATTGAACCAGGCCCATGAGTCGGTAGAGTCTCCTGATGGTATGGATATCGGCTTATGCAGTATCGATCGGGAGGAGAAGACCATAGCCTTTGCAGGAGCTATGCGCCCTATGTACATGTTCCGAAAAGGAGAACTTAACATAGTGGAGGGTGATCGTTACCCGATTGCCGGAAAACACATCAATGGGGTGGAACAATTTCAGGACAAACATGTGCCGTATCAGGAAGGGGATATGATGTATCTCTTTACCGATGGATTTGCAGACCAGTTCGGGGAACGGACGGGTAAAAAATTCAAAACGAAAAAGTTCAGAGATCTTTTAAAGGAAATACATGACAAGGACATCGTCGAGCAGAAACGTATCCTTGAAGAACAATTCACGAAATGGAAAGGAAGCGAGGAACAGGTGGATGATATCCTGGTGATTGGGGTGAGGTTTTGAAATCTGCATACAGTGTGAGCATACAGCAACAGGACGAAAATAACAAGAGCATACGGTCAGCATGTACTCACTGTATGCTGTTGCTGTTTTCGTGGTGCTGACCGACATGACTTCGAACCGTCAAATTGACGACCTGGCTGCTATTGCACAAGCCTTCGTATAGACAGGTAGGTTTGGTAATTGTAAGTGATTGGGGATAATTATTGGTGGGAGGGAAACAGTCATTGACGGGTTTATCTCAACATACTAGTGAGCATACAGTTTGAGCATACAGCAACAGGGACAAAAACAATTTGGAGCAAGGAAGCTTACCGCACGGACTGTATGCTGTATGCTCTTGCTCCAAACTGTTTTTGTGGTGCGGGAGGGAGTCGAACCCCCGACACAAGGATTTTCAGTCC
This sequence comes from Flavobacteriales bacterium, assembly GCA_020435415.1. Taxonomy (NCBI): domain Bacteria; kingdom Pseudomonadati; phylum Bacteroidota; class Flavobacteriia; order Flavobacteriales; species Flavobacteriales bacterium. The sequence continues at coordinate 50,221 of JAGQZQ010000001.1, read as the reverse complement.
TTTGCTCTACCAACTGAGCTACCGCACCAGTATTTATATTTTACTTATTCCTCACCATTAACCATCCCTACCTTACTTAATACCTCAACCTTTAATGGTGTGGAGGGATTTTCAGTCCTTTGCTCCCTGCCTGCCGATGCCCTGGTCTGCGCGACGGCAGGCAGGTACCAACTGAGCTACCGCACCAAAATTAGTACTGAGTAGTTAGTCGCTAGTCGAAAAAACATAACATTCATCGGTAGCCTATATACTTACTACTAACTACTAGCGACTTACGACTATCAATCAAGAACGGCTGCAAAGGTAATAAAATCCCGATAACATAAACTGTGAAAATAATTGTTCACCCTGAAGGGTTAGTTGACCTTCTCAAACCGGATATACTCCGTGCCCCGTTTGGTGGTAACTCTGAAGAAATAGGTGCTTTGAGGCAGTTCATTGGTGGGAAGATAAATCACATTGGTGCCTTCGTTCAGGTCGTAGAAAGACTGGTAATGCAATCTTCCGGTCATGTCGATGATCTGGACCTGCGCCTGCTCACTGGTTTCGGTTGTAATGGATACGTGTGCAAGATCGTTGGCTGGATTAGGGTAGAGAGATGAAATGGATAATCCTTCCGGGTCTTTATTTACCGCAAGGTGGTCAAGCACCTCTGTTTTTCCATCATAATCGGTTTGGGACAGTCGGTAGTAGTTCATGCCATGATATGGTTCCGTATCGTAAATGCTGTATTTTTTTGGCTTAAAACTGTTGCCTGAGCCCTGAACCGTAGTCAGTAACTGATAATGAATTCCATCATCGGATTTTTCTACTGTAAAATAGTCGTTATTCTCTTCGGTGCCTGTTACCCAAGCCATAAAGATTTTCTCGCCATGTTCTTCTATCAGAGTATTCATAAGCTTAACCGGCAACCCACCGGCACAATTGCTGGAACCTGCCGAACAGTTGGATAAGGGACATATGTCCAGGGTGCTGCAACCTGCTGGTACTGTAAAGCACCAGGTGAAAGTAGTATTACATGTAATGGCTGGGGTGCAACCGGTTCCCATCTCAAATCCTCCGGACTCCTGAAGAGAACAACTGGAGTTATAAAGGGTGTTGGTGCAACCTGAGAAACTGGAAAATGGCCCCCAGCACCCACCGGTACAAGCAGGGTCGGAATTGATACTAAAACTGCCATCACAATTACCGCAGCTCCCGTTAACATAAATCTTCAAATTAAGGCTACCGGTGGATGGATAGAGAAAGGTATAGCAATATGTTTGCCCGGCTGTGAGGTTATTATTGCATTTACCTGCTGTGTTGGCTTGTGTGTAATTGGAGTAGGACGAACCGTCCCATTCGAAGAACGGACCTGTAGGAGAACCGCAGGACCCGTCGACTAGTGGCAATTGTTCACCATCGCCCGTTGCTTTTTGCTGGGCGCTTCCTGAAGAGCAAATTATCAACAGGAGCCCAAACACGCCTGTCCTTCGGGCAAGATCGGTTAATCTGATTCTGAACATACTGATCGGAGGTGACGCGTAAAAAACTCTACTTGCCGGATTGGTCTTCCTGTAAAACCCCTAGCTACCTGCTAATATACGTAATCTTAATTAGAAGGATTCATTCAATCCCTTATTCGAAGGACGTTTCATCCGGATTTCAAACTTTCATAGGTATGATTCAAAAAGTGACACACAGAATACTTAGTTTCGCCTTCCATGTCTGTTTCCCCGGAAATACTAGAAAAAGCCCGCCATTATTGTGCTTACCAGGAGCGTTGTCAGCAGGAAGTGCGCAAAAAACTCTATACATTAGGACTGGGCCGCCAGGATGTTGAATTGCTCATCGCCTCCCTGATCACGGAAAACTTTATTAATGAAGAACGGTTTTCACGTGCATTCGCCCGCGGAAAGTTCAGGATAAAGCGTTGGGGTAAGATCCGAATCAACCTGGAGCTCAAACAACGGAACATATCACCATACTGCATCCGAAAGGCCATGGAGGAGATCCCGGATGATGAATACCAGGAAGCGCTGGATGCCTGGATACTTAAAAAGGCAGGAACCTCAGGCCGATCCGGTCCGGCTGTAAACAAACGGATTGCGGATTTTGTGATCGGAAAAGGATTTGAGCCCGCCCTTGTATGGAAAGCTGTCCGGAACATACTCAATACCTGATCTGTATTCAGGCCAGCGGATTTTAAGCACATTATTTTATCTTTGCGCCCATGATATCCAACGAACAGAAGAACGAATTGAAGAGGCGCCTGGATGCGTTAAGGAGGCATCTTTGACGTCGATGGGAAACAAACATTCCTGAAGGAAAAGGAAGCCATTACGCAACAGCCGGATTTTTGGAACGATCCCAAGAAAGCCGAAGCCGTCATGAAGGAAGTCAATGCCGTTAAGGTATGGACCAAAGCATATCTTGAGACGGCAGCTGCATTTGATGACCTGGCCGTGTTCATGGAGTTCCATGAGGCGGGTGAGAGCAGTGAGGAGGAGGTGCAGTCCCAATACGATAAAACGCTGAAACTGGTTGAGGATCTTGAATTCAAGAACATGCTCTCCCAGGAAGAAGATCAATTGGGTGCCATCCTTCAGATCAATGCGGGTGCAGGCGGGACCGAGAGCCAGGATTGGGCAGCCATGCTTATGCGCATGTACATCATGTGGGGGGAAGCGCACGGTTACAAGGTGAAAGAAGTGAACCTGCTGCAGGGAGATGTGGCGGGCATCAAAACGTGTTCCCTGGAGTTTGACGGCCCACTTGCTTACGGTTACCTCAAAGGTGAGAATGGCGTGCATCGCCTGGTGCGGTTGTCCCCGTTTGATTCTGCCAACAAAAGACATACCTCCTTTGCTTCGGTATATGCCTACCCCCTGGTAGATGATAATATTGAGATCGAGATCAAGGATGCCGATATCACATGGGATACATTTCGTTCCGGTGGTGCGGGCGGACAAAACGTAAACAAGGTTGAAACGGCTGTCCGCGTGAGACATGCCCCCAGCGGCCTGATCATTGAGTGCCAGGAGGAACGTTCCCAATTGAGAAATAAGGAGAAAGCGCTTAAAATGCTTAAGTCACAGTTATATGAACTTGAGCTGAGAAAACGCCAGGAAAAGTTGGCTGAGGAAGAGGGTAAGAAGAAGAAGATCGAGTGGGGATCCCAGATCAGGAACTATGTCATGCACCCGTACAAAATGGTGAAAGACCTGCGTACGGGTATTGAAACATCCAATGTACAGGATGTGATGGACGGGGATCTGGATGAGTTTATCAAGGCGTATCTGATGGAATTCGGAAGAAACTAATCACACCTTAGTCATGAAGATCTACCACAACCCGAGATGTCAGAAAAGTCGGCAGACGTTACAGATTATTGAAGATTCGGGCGCAAAGACCGAAGTGGTTGAATATCTTAAAACACCTCCGACCGAGCAGGAACTCAAGGCCATCCTTGACAAGCTCGGACTTAAAGCAGAGGACATCATCAGGAAGTCCGAGAAGCTTTATAAAGAGGAGTATAAAGGAAAGTCTCTCACCGAAGGAGGATGGATTAAGGTTCTGGCAAATAACCCTATCCTTATTGAAAGACCGATCGTTGTCAGTGGCAACAAAGCCGTTATCGGGCGACCTCCGGAAAATGTAAAAACATTGCTATAATTTTTCACGACAAAACCCTGTCACATGGAATACAGAATTGAAAAAGATACAATGGGCGAGGTAAAAGTCCCCGCCGGTAAATATTGGGGAGCACAAACACAACGCTCCAGGGAGAACTTTAAGATCGGCGGCCAACACATGCCGGTTGAGGTGATCCACGCTTTTGCCTATCTCAAAAAAGCAGCAGCCTTGACAAATACCGCCCTTGGCGTTATGCCATCGGAAAAAAGTGAACTGATCGCGAAGGTGTGCGATGAGATCATTGCCGGCAAGCTGGATGACGAGTTTCCCCTGGTCGTTTGGCAAACCGGATCAGGTACACAGTCTAACATGAACGTGAATGAGGTGATCTCCAACCGTGCCCACGTGATTCAAGGTAATAAGCTGGGTGATGGAGACCGATTCATTCATCCGAATGATGACGTGAATAAATCGCAATCTTCCAATGATACCTTCCCCACGGCCATGCATATCGCAGGATACCGCATGGTGGTGGAGAATACCATTCCGGGATTGGAGGCACTTCGTGATGGACTTAAGGACAAGGCTACACAGTTCGCGGATATCGTGAAGATCGGACGCACGCATCTGATGGATGCCACGCCCCTTACCCTGGGCCAGGAATTTTCCGGTTATGTCAGCCAGATCGATCATGGCATCCGTGCGCTGAACAACGCACTGCCTCACCTGGCGGAGCTTGCCCTGGGTGGAACAGCGGTTGGAACAGGAATCAACACGCCGAAGGGATATGCGGTGAAAGTGGCGAACCAGATTGCAGAGCTCACAGGTCTGCCTTTTGTTTCCGCTGAAAACAAGTTTGAAGCGTTGGCAGCGCATGATGCCATTGTAGAGGCATCGGGTGCTCTGAAGACGGTGGCAGTAAGCCTGATGAAGATCGCAAATGATATACGTTTACTGGGTTCAGGTCCGCGGTGTGGTATTGGTGAGTTGATTCTCCCTGCCAATGAACCCGGATCATCCATCATGCCCGGGAAGGTAAATCCTACCCAGTGTGAAGCCATGACCATGGTTTGTGCTCAGGTGATCGGAAATGATGCAGCCATCGTTGCCGGCGGAATGCAAGGACATTTCGAGCTCAACGTTTTCAAACCGGTGATGATCTATAACTTCCTGATGGCAGCAAGGCTGATCGGTGACGCGAGCCAGTCCTTCTTATCAAATTGTGTGGCAGGTATTGAGGCCAATACACCCCGGGTAAAGGAAAACCTTGAGAATTCACTGATGCTGGTCACCGCGTTGAATACCCACATCGGATATGAGAATGCCGCTAAGATCGCAAAGAAGGCGTACCAGGAGGGAAGCACCCTAAGGAAGGCAGCCATTGATCTCGATCTGCTTACCGATGATCAGTTCACCGAATGGGTGGATCCATCCAGGATGATCGGTTCGCTGTAAGCGAGGGTGAGGTTTTCGGTGGTTGTTTCTGGTTATGCTACAAACTCCAATTGAATGGTAGCTAAGTAAATTGTCTCAACAGCATTGGCTTAGCCGTGTTTAACCTTTCCATTTGTTATGAAAGTTGACCGGGAAAAAGCATATCTGGGTTTACTGGAAGACCTGAAGCAACGAATTGCTTCAGCCCGCATAAGGGCTGCCCTGGCTGCCAATGCCGAGCTGATTCGCTTGTACTGGGATATCGGCAAGGCCATCCTCAAACAGCAAGAACAAAAAGGGTGGGGCGCTAAAGTGACCGAAACACTTTCTGCTGATTTGCGAAAGGAGTTTCCGGATATGAAGGGACTGTCAGATAGTAATCTGCGTTATATGAGGCGGTTTGCAGAAACTTATCCGGATTTGTTTCGCCAACAATCCGTTGGCAAAAAGACAATTCGCCAACAGCCTGTTGGCGAATTGTCCGGAAGTACCGAAGCGGTTAATCCGAATAATTTTGATAGGGTGGTTTCTCAGTTGCCCTGGGGTCATAACATTGCTTTGATGAACAAAGCAAACAACATCAAGGAAAGGCTATGGTATGCCAATCAATGCGTTGAATACGGCTGGTCAAGGGCCATATTGGAGCATCAGATCGAAACAGGACTTTATCAGAGACAGGAGCGCAAAGGCAAGTCCACCAATTTTAAACACCTGCTTCCTTCACCACAATCCGAACTCGCCGAACAGACAATCAAAGATCCTTACGTGTTTGATTTTCTTGGCTTGAGTAAAAAGTATAAGGAAAAGGAGTTGGAGGATAAGTTGATGGAGCATATCACCCGTTTCCTGATTGAACTGGGTAAAGGTTTTGCATTTGTTGGCAGGCAATATCACCTGCAGGTGGGTGAAGATGATTTTTATATCGATTTGCTATTCTACCATATCCGTCTGAAGAGCTATGTAGTAGTAGAACTGAAGATCGATAAATTCAAACCGGAATATGCCGGGCAGTTGAATTTTTATCTTTCCGCAGTGGACGATATGCTGAAAGGCGAAGATGATAAGCCAACCATAGGCATCCTGCTATGTCCAACCAAGAACAGTGTGGTAGTGGAGTATGCACTCAAAGGGATGTCAAAACCCATGGGTGTGAGCGAATACCAACTCAGCAAATCCATTCCGAAAGAACTCAAAAAAGAGTTAAGGGATATTGATGAACTGAAACAGGAGTTGGAAGAAGAAATAAGAAGGGGTTAATACAGTATGAAGAGCGTTTTTACACAAATTCGTCGCCGCGGCTGACCTTCACCTCGTTCACAAACTCCTTGATCTGCTGCTCCTCCGATTTGCGGCAGACGAGTAACGCATTCTCAGAATCCACGATGATAAAATCTTCTAATCCCTGTAGTACGGCCAACTTATTGCCGGGAAGCTGCACCACACAGTCCTTTGAATCGTAAAGGATGGCGTTGTTTCCTCCAATGGCATTGCCGTTCGAATCTTTGGGCATGTGGTCATAGAGAGACCCCCAGGTTCCCAGATCGGACCAGCCGAAATCGGCCGGTAAAACAAAAACATTTCCGGCCTTTTCCATCACACCGTAATCGATGGAGATGTTTTTACAAACCGCATAGGCTTTGGCGATGAAGGCCTCTTCGCCGGGTGTATTCAACTCATGTACACCTTCCAGGAATACTGCGTTGATTTCAGGAAGATATCTTTCCAGTGCTTCCAGAATGCTGCTCACATTCCATACAAACATACCGGAATTCCACAGGAACTCTCCGCTTTCCATGAAGTAGTGGGCCATGTCCAGGTCCGGTTTTTCGGTGAAGGTCTTGACCTTGTGCACCTCTTCATGGTCCGGAAGGTTTTCCTGGGTAAACTGGATGTATCCATAACCGGTATCGGGTCGGCTGGGTTTAATTCCAAGTGTTACCAGGAGGTTTTGATTCTCCGTAGCCTGAAGTGCGGTTTCCATCACCCTTACGAATTCCTTCTCATTGGTTACCAGATGATCCGAAGGAGCGATGATGATATTGGCATTCGGGTTGAACTTACTGATCTTGTATGATGCAAATGCAATGCACGGTGCGGTGTTCCGGCGGGATGGTTCCGCAAGGATATTCTCCTTAGGCAGGTCCGGAAGTTGGCGCATCACCATATCTGTGTATGACGCATGCGTTACAACCAGGATGTTTTCCGGTTTGCACAGAGGCAAAAACCGCCGGTAAGTCTGCTGTAATAAACTTTCTCCGGTTCCAAGGATATCCAGGAACTGTTTGGGGCGGTTTGAACGACTCATCGGCCAGAAGCGGCTTCCGATTCCGCCGGCCATGATCACGCAATAAGTGTTGTTTGATTGGGACATTAGCTAAGTTTGGAAAGTGCACTACGTAAACTGGCAATGGCGTCGGCCACATCTTCCATCCGGCATGTGCCAACGGAGAGGCGATACCAGGCGGAGTCATTGGATGCACCGAATGCATTGAAAGGAACAATGCCCATTTTTGCTTCTTCCAGCAGGTATTTGGTGGTCTGCTGTGTCGTGCTGATCACCGTACCATCCGGCAATTTTTTTCCTTTCAGATCAATCTTTATAGTCAGGTAGATGGCAGCTTGCGGAGCAATAGCATCAACAGGAAAGCCTTCACTTTTAAGGTCAGAAAAACCTTTATAAAAACCTTCCAGACGGTCCATTACCGCGGTTTTAAAGCTTGTAAGAAAGCGATCAACATCTTCTGTGCGTTTCAGGTACCGGCCTGCTGCCACCTGCTCGGCTTTGGGAGACCACGCGCCAACATGGGATAAGATGCCCTTCATTTTCTGAATGATCCGTTCAGGGCCGAAAGACCATCCTACCCGAATCCCTGTGGCTGCAAAAGCCTTGGACATCCCGTCAACAAAAACGGTATAGGGGCGCATGGCAGGATTGATCGTTACCGGGTCATGGTGAACGGTATCGCCATGGGTTAATACCCAATAAATCTGATCATACAGCAGGTATAGTGGTTTCCTTCCGCTTTGCAGACGAGCTTCATTTTCCTTGACAACCAACTGGCAGATTTCTTCCAAAGCTTCTTTGGTAAATACGGTGCCGGTAGGATTAAGTGGAGAGCATAGTCCCAGGAGGCTTGCCTCTCCAATGTACGGTTTCAATTCAGCCGCCGTAGGCATGAAGTTGTTTTCCGGCTTGGTTTCCACCCACACGGCCTTTGCACCCAGCATGTGTGCATAGTGGTTGTTGTTCCACGAAGGTACCGGGAACAATACGGTATCACCTTCATCTACCAGGGCGCGATAAGCGGAATAGATCAAGGGCCTTGCACCTCCGGATACCACAATCTCCTGTTCATTATAGCTTACACCCATTCTGGCCTGCAGGTATTCGGAAATGGCGCCTCTGAGGGCCGGCATACCGTTGGGTACGGGATAGTTGGTTTCATCCTCATTAATGGCACGGATGATTTCCTCTTTCAATTCAGAGGGAATGGGGAATACCTTGGGGTTGAAATCACCGATGGTGAGATTGTATACCTTCTCTCCCTTACTGATTTTTTCATTGATCTCCTGGGCCAGTTTGATGATCTCCGAGCCGATCAGTGACTCGGCCATTTGGGAGACTTTCAATGGTGTGCTTTCTGCGGTTAAAGTACTCATGATGTTTGCTGTTGTTGATTGCTCGCGTCAATGCGGGAGCCCAAAGGTAGCAAAATTGACGAAGAATTCCTTTGAAAGGACGTGATGCAAGGTAACAGGTTGCACGTGTTAAACCACTTCGACGCGTGCAAGTGCATTCACATAGTACAGCCGGTCATCCTGGATCCTTGTGCAGGAATATCTGCTTCTGCGTTTTTCTCCTTTGCGGAATACCATGCCGTTCTCCAGTCTGAAGACCGTATCCGTTGGTACATCTTCCAGAAGGACACCCCCATCCGAATCATACGATGAGAGCATTTTAGACAAGGATAGATCAGAAGCGGTGGTCGCTTTGGGGTTTTCCAAATGACGGTGCAATTCCCTGGTCAGATCAGGTGGGAAACACCCGGCCTGGATGAACGGCATAAGCATGGAGCGAAAAACATGTTTCCATTCACGGCCGTGCGGTTGTTTGTTCTGGCCATAGCGTTCATAAACCATCATGTGCGCCAGCTCGTGGATAAGGGTAATGAGAAACGAATAGTGATTCTGACTTTTATTCACGGATATGCGATGGATCCCGTGGTTGTCCGGAGACCGGTAATCACCGAACTTGGACTGGCGGTGATCCCATAAAATAATGTGAAGCGGTTGCCCTTCTATCAAGGGCAGTAACAACAGCCAGGCATTTTCCGGAATATGATGACGAATCACATCATACGGAATGCGGGACCACCTGAAAGCCATAGATTCGAGTAATTAAAAAGTCAATAAATTGGATATCAGTCGTTTCTCTGAACCATAAACCGGCCAATGAGGAGCAAATGTTCGTAAACCCCCGGCTTAGCTGAACAGTTGGTAGGTTATCAGACTTGCAAAGTAAGCAAGAATCCCCATAATTGAGAACTGTAGAATGGGCCATTTTAAACTTTTTGTTTCCCGGTATACCACCGCCAGGGTGCTAACACATTGCAATGCAAAGGCATAAAATATCATCAAAGAAAGTCCGACTGCCAGTGTATACCTCGGTTTATTGGTCCCGGGAATCCGTTCGCTGAGTAGTTTTTGCCGCAACGATTGTTCGTTATCCTGGTCTTCTATGCTATAAAGTGTGGCCATGGTGCCTACAAATATCTCCCTGGCGGCAAATGACGTGATCAGGGCGATCCCTATCTTCCAGTCAAAGCCCAATGGTTTGATGACCGGTTCAATCGTTTTACCAATCTGTCCGGCCCAGCTTGTTTCCAGTGTTGTTGCAGGTGGATCAGCCGATCCGGAACTCTCGGGGGTAGGCCCATAGGACGATAAAAACCATAATACCATGGAAACACCGATGATGATCTTACCGGCATCAGTTACAAATATCCGGACCTTCTCCAAGACGGTATTCAGAATATTCCCTACGTGGGGTCTTCGGAATTCAGGTATCTCCATGATAAATACACTCTTTTCCCTCTTTCGAAATAAAAGATGCAGAATGGCGGCGGCCAGCAGGGCCATGGCAAAGCCAAGCAGATATAAACCCAGAAATACCAGACCCTGGAGGTTGAACGGGCCCAGCATCTGATCTTCCGGAATAACGAGGGAGATCAGAAGTGTATATACCGGTAAGCGTGCGGAGCAGGTGGTAAAGGGGATGACCAGCGTGGTGATCAATCGTTCCCTCGCATGACCGATAATGCGGGTGGACATGATGGCCGGAATGGCACAGGCCATACCGCCGATCAGGGGAATAACCGATCTTCCGCCAAGACCGAAGCTCCGCATCAAGCGATCCATGATCATGCTTACCCGGGCCATATAGCCGCTGTCTTCCAATAAGCCGATAAACGTGAACAACAGCGCGATTTGCGGAACAAATACCAATATACCGCTCAATCCGGCCCAAACACCATCTACCAGGAGGCGAGAGATGAAGTGATCAGGGAGAAATTCTTTCATGGCTATGCCTGCATTGGTCATGCCCATATCGATCAGGTCCATCGGCCACTGTGCCCAACTGAAGATCGCCTGAAATATCAGCAGCATAAGTCCCAAAAAGATGAGGTATCCCCATAACGGATGAGTGAGAACACCATCCAGCATCGTAGTCAAATCCTTTCCGGAGCCTTCATTACGGGTTTGAATATGATCAACCAGCCTGTCGATCTTAACCTGGCGTTCCCGGGTATCCTCAAGAATCGCTTCATGTGTATTTTCATCCAGATCCGGCCCGTGTGATAATTGTTGTTGGACCTGAAGAAGGAGATCTTTCAGGTATGGGATATCGTGGGATCCGGCACTTTGTTTTTTTCCCGGATGAAACGCTTTGAGGGTTCCCTGGTTGGTCAATGAGAGTACTTCCTTTAGTCTGGATATGCCCGTCCCCGAACGCGCATCTACCGCTACCACAGGAACGCCCAGTTGGGCGCTCAGTACATCCACCAGGATTGTGATCCCTTTTCGTTGCGCGATATCGGACATGTTCAGTGCCAATACGGTAGGAAGTCCCAGGTCGATAACCTGGGTACATATGAGAAGGCTCCTTTTGAGCTGGGTGGCATCGGCAATTACCAGAACGCAATCGGGTAAGGCGTCTTGATCATGATTGGTGATGAACCGGGTGGTGACCTGTTCATCCGGAGAGGATGGGATCAGACTGTAAGTGCCGGGCAGATCAGTGATCTCAAAGGTTTTTGCTGCTGCCGGTGAACTGTGTGTAAATCTTCCTGTCTTTTTATCTACCGTTACCCCCGGGAAATTTCCGGTCTTTTGCCTGAGTCCGGTCAGCGCATTAAATAAGCTGCTTTTCCCGGTATTGGGATTACCGATCAGTGCGATCCGGGTCAAACGGGAAGGCGTTAATGTATTTCCTTTCACCTAAGTGAATCGGTTGTTGCGCGTTCTGCCAGAAGAATAGAAGCAGCTTCGGATTTGCGCATGCTGATCCTGGAGCCGGATACCATAATTGTGATCGGATCCCCGAATGGTGCAGCCCTGCCCATGACGACTTCTGCTCCGGAAGAGCATCCCATTTCCATTAATTTAAGTGAAATATGGCGATCAACGATGGATTGAATGGTTCCCTTTTCTCCGGGTTTAAGGTGAAGCAGATTTCTCACGTGGCTCAGGATCAATTACGTCAATATGCAAAGTAAAGGTGAGGAGGGTATCCCGGCAATACCTAAAATGGGGTATTTGATCGCAACGAGAATCAGCCTTTGATAAAAGGGCTGTGATGCTTTTTTTCGGGTGTGGTTGAACTCCACTTTGGACAGGAATCACATCGGTTCTTCTTTCTAAAGACAAAGCATCCCGAGAACAGGAAGGTACAAAGAAGTGCGCTGGTGATTAAAAGAAGTCCCTGTCGTTTTTTCATGGCCATTCAATTTAAACAAACTTAACCAAACTTTTTGAGTGTTGTGAAAACCTGCTACCCCTCATATGGTTAACGACGGTCATGTTGAGAAATTATACCTATTTTTAGCCGGTAATTTGGGTATTGCATGAATGTATTTTACCATTTGGGGAATTATAGTCTGTTCCTTCTACAGGTGTTCAAAAAGCCGGAAAAAGCCGCCATTTACAGAAGGCAGATTTCCCTTGAGATAGACACGATCGGTCTGGGTTCTCTGGGAATTGTGGTGTTGATCTCGGTGTTCATGGGTGCGGTGATCACTATTCAGACGGCTTCGGGTATAGACAGCGATCTGATCCCCGCTTATGCGATTGGGTTTGCCACACGTGAATCCGTTATTCTTGAACTTTCGCCAACCATTATCGCTTTGATCCTTGCCGGAAAAGTGGGCTCCAATATTGCCAGTGAAATGGGTACCATGAGAGTGAGCGAGCAGATTGATGCACTGGAAATCATGGGTGTGAATTCAGCGGCCTACCTCACGTTTCCCAAGATCATTGCTGCGGTATTGATAAATCCCGTGTTGGTAGCCATCAGCATGTGTGTAGCTATAACCGGTGGTTGGTTGGCAGGAACAATGGCCGGCGTTGTAACTTCCAGGAACTTTATTTATGGGATTCAATATGACTTCGATCCGTTTAACGTGACCTACGCATTTATAAAAACAGTGGTCTTTGCGTTTATCATTACCTCTGTTTCCGCCTACCATGGTTATAACACCAAAAGAGGATCACTCGAAGTGGGGCATTCCAGCACCAAGGCTGTTGTATTCAGCAGCGTGGGTATCCTGATCACCAATTACATCCTCACCCAATTATTGTTAATATGATTGAAGCCCGGCACATCTCCAAATCATTTGGTGAGAAGAAGGTCTTGAAGGATGTTTCTGTTGTCTTTGAACCCGGAAAAACCAATCTGATCATTGGCGCAAGCGGATCAGGAAAGACCGTGATGATGAAATGTGTGGTAGGTTTGTTTGAGGTGGATGAAGGAGAAATATTTTACAACGACCGCAATTTCACCGTGATGAAAAACCATGAGCGAAAGCTTCTTCGCAGGGAGATAGGTATGCTGTTTCAGGGAGGAGCGCTTTTTGATAGCCAGACGGTAGAAGAGAACGTGAAATTTCCCCTGATGATGTTTTCGGATATGAGTGCGGAGGAAATGAGGGATCGCGTGAATTTCTGCTTAAAGCGGGTTCACCTGGAAAATGCGAATAAACTCTACCCCTCAGAGATCAGCGGAGGAATGCAAAAACGCGTGGCCATTGCCAGGGCGATTGCTATGAACCCCAAATACCTGTTCTGTGATGAGCCGAATTCAGGATTGGACCCGCAGACCTCTATCGTGATTGATAACCTGATCCAGGAGATCACGGATGAATACAACATCACGACCATTGTCAATACCCATGATATGAATTCGGTTATGGAGATCGGGGAGAAGATCGTATTTATTCACCAGGGGCATAAATGGTGGGAGGGCAATCAGGAGGAGATACTACAGACCGATAACCCGGAGATCAATGCCTTTGTGTATGCCTCCAAATTCATGCGGAAGCTAAAGGAGTAAGTGGGAAGAGGTTGTTGACCTTCGAGCGGGCAGGTATGGGCACATATAATCATTATAATAAAAGAGCCCGGGAATTTCCCGGGCTCTTTTATTATAATGGGTAAGTTAAAGCGGTTACTCCACGACCACCTTGTATACGCTTTCGGAGTTGTTGTTGATCAACTTCACAAAATATAAACCTTTCTCAATTGAAGATAGATCTATCGTTTCACTCAGGTAAGAAGTAGAAACGCATACGTCCTTAGAATAGACAACCTGACCAATTACATTGGTTACTTGAATTGTGCTATTCCTGCCTCTCAGGTTCTCAGCAATGATATTGAAGTAACCATTGTTCGGATTGGGAAATACCTTCACTTTATGAGGGTTTTCGACCTCATTTACACCTACACAGTAGTTACCACTTCCATCATTTACATTCAGTCGGATCATCGGTTGATCACTTACCCAACCCCAACCGCCTGAGCAGTATGCGAATGAGGTGGCATCAGGCTGAATGGTTGCGAGATCACCACCAACCCAGAAGCTTTTACCGGCAATATTATAGATGGATATGGATGCCATGAATGCACTATCCTTTTCTACAGTCACCGGGGTGGTAAATGGTAAAGTAATCCAGGAGTTAGCGTCACCGGCAACAATGTCATAAATTTCAGATGCTGCAATAGGACTGGTTTGAACAATTGCGCCGTTTCCATCTACCTGAAAGCGGTAAAGATTAAGAATCACTGCTACGCCGGGAGTAGTGCTTGCCATATTATAAAAGGAAATAGAAGTGGCTACTGCATCACTGCTGAATTCATATAATGTGCTGATTTCCTCACCATCCGCATTCTGCGAACAAGAGGCCCATGTTGTCAGGCCAATGGCCTTGTTGGCAACACCATAATCACGTGCAAAAACAGTGTCGGAAAGCGCAAAATTAAAGGATGCGGTATTGTTTGCCATGTACTGATCCGTTTCGGTTTGGTTTACCGTGTAATCAATCGAGTATTGACCGATTTCATTACATGTTGAACCCGGATAGAATGACGTACTGGTTGAAACAGTGTCAAGATCAAGGGGAACCGTTGACATAGCGGTGGAAGACTCATCATAGACTGTAGCACCGGAAGGATCCTTCACCTTTACGTTAAGTACAACGTTAGCGAGAGCGGAAGTACCATTGTTGTATATTGCGCCACGAAAATCGATCGGTGTAGTGGCTCCCTGACTCCTTGGCAACATGGAGTAAAAACCACCATCCATATAATTGAAGTCAACAAACGGCCTTACAAGTGCATTTTCTTCAGTGTAGCCTTCAACAACTGCAACATCATCAACCGCCCAGTAGTAGTGACTAGGGCCATCTATCCGCCAGCGGATCCAAACCTTTGACTGACCGCTTGCAATATCCGAAATATTAACCGATGCCATCATTGGGTTAGGCGAATTGTCATTGACCTTAACTCCTGTACTAACCGGGTAAGTACCCTTGACGTTATATTCTTTCCAGGAGGTGCTGTCATTCGACACATAAATACTCAACTTGCTAGCTGGATCACAACAATACCGGAACGCATGCTGAAATTTAAGAAATACAGATGTATAACCTGTATAATCCATAGCCGGGGTCTGAAGAGAAGTGTTCATCAAGGTGACACCGAGATTGTTAAGGCAACCAGCGTCAGCATTGTACCGGTCACCAAACATCAATGCATACCCATTTTTGGCGGAAGTAGCTTTGAATATGGCGCTTGTGAGGATACAGGAAATAGTATCTGTGCTTGCATATTCCCATACATTTCCAGTGGCCGGTGTAGTGTGGTCAATGATTTCCCAGCCGGCCGGAATGCCACCTGAAAAATCCTCAGACCATATGGTATCACCCAATGCATCAATACCTGCATTCAGGGAATGTGCCACGTTTGTGGAGACTTCATTTTGTGCACCGGGCCTCACTTCTGCTGGAGCAATATTGGTACGCTGAGCAAACGCAATATTAGCCAGGAAGAATGCAGCACCTGCAACAGTGTAGATCTTCTTCATAATCAATTATTTAGGTTAGGGTTAAAAGAATAATTCAGAAACAATTGGATACAATCGAATGCTCCAAAGGTAAAAAAACTCGCAAATAATTATACAAGCGTTTAGAAATACTTTTGACGCTTAAACTTGTTCGAGTAAGTTTTCCTCATAAGCCTCCATCGGAGGGCATGTGCATATCAGTTGTCGATCACCCTGTGCGTTGTCTACACGCTTGACAGTTGGCCAGTATTTGGCCTCGGTCAACCACGGTAACGGGAACGCAGCCTGGGACCGGCTATACGCGTGATCCCATTTATCACCACTGACTTCCATAACTGTATGTGGCGCATTCTTTAAGACATTGTCCACAGCATCTGCCTTGCCTTCTTCAATATCCTTTATTTCCTGTCTGATGGAAATCATGGCCTCACAAAAACGGTCCAGTTCATCCAGGGACTCACTCTCGGTTGGTTCGATCATTAAGGTACCCGCCACCGGGAATGATACCGTAGGTGCATGAAATCCATAATCGATCAGTCGTTTTGCGATATCTTCCACCTCTATCTGGGCATTACGTTTGAATGGTCTGCAGTCCAGGATCATTTCATGAGCAACCCTGTTCTTGGTGCCTTTGTACAAAACCGGATAGTACTTTTCAAGGCGTTCTTTCAGATAGTTGGCATTCAGAATGGCAGCTTCGGTGGAAGCCCTGAGTCCTTTTGCGCCAAGTAGTTTAATGTAAGCGTAGGAGATAAGATGAATACTTGCACTGCCCCAGGGAGCTGCCGATATGGCTGTGATACCATGATCTCCTCCGGTTTTGATCACGGGGTGACCTGGAAGAAACGGTGACAGGTGCGCTGCTACACCAATCGGGCCCATGCCGGGACCACCGCCTCCATGGGGAATGGCAAAGGTTTTATGTAAATTAAGGTGACATACATCGGCTCCGATGGTCGCAGGATTGGTCAGTCCTACCTGAGCGTTCATGTTGGCACCATCCATGTATACCTGCCCACCTGCTTCGTGGATCATTTTGGTCACATCCATAATGGATTCCTCGAATACCCCATGGGTGGATGGGTAGGTCACCATGAAGCAGGAAAGTTCATTCTTGTGTTTCTCGATCTTTGCTTTCAGATCTTCCAGATCGATGTTCCCCTTCTCGTCGCATTTGACAATCACCACACTCATGCCGGCCATCACGGCACTGGCAGGGTTGGTGCCGTGTGCGGAAGATGGGATCAAAGCCACATTCCGGTGATGATCACCCCGGCTTTCATGGTAGGCGCGTATCACCATCAGTCCGGCATATTCTCCCTGAGCTCCGGAATTGGGTTGTAACGAAACACTGTCAAATCCTGTGATAACGCACAGTGCCTTTTCAAAATCTCTGAAAATCTCGGCATAGCCCTGCGCTTGTTCAACCGGAACAAAAGGATGTAGCCCGTTGAATTTCCGGAAGCTCACAGGCATCAATTGCGTGGCTGCGTTCAGTTTCATCGTGCATGAACCGAGTGGGATCATAGAGTGGGTGAGGGACAGGTCCTTGTTCTCCAGCTTCTTGATGTAGCGCATCAATTCTGTTTCCGAACGGTGGCTGTTAAACACGTCGTGGGTAAGGAAGGCAGAGGTCCGCTTCAAGGATCCCGGCAGAATACCTTCCCCGGATAAATCCGCAGGCGCCGGTTTACCTGATGCTTCTGCAAAAACGGCGATCAGTTGTCTGACATCTTCTTCAGTGGTTGTTTCATCCACCGAAATGCCAATGCCATCATTCGTATACCTTAAGTTAATACGCTTCGCTTCGGCAAGTTCACGGATTTTATCACCCTCTCCATTGATGAACAATGTATCGAAGAATGCGGAATTCCTCAATTCATAACCCAATGCGCTCAGTGCGTTGCTCACCATGGTTGCACGACGATGAATGCGGTCGGCAATAAAGCGAATGCCTTCAGGACCATGATACACAGCATACATACCAGCCATGTTGGCGAGGAGAACCTGGGATGTGCAGATATTTGACGTGGCACGTTCACGCTTGATGTGCTGCTCTCTGGTCTGAAGCGCCATGCGGAGCGCCTTCTTCCCAAGTTTATCCACAGATACGCCAATGATACGACCGGGAATGAATCTTTTGAAATCTTCGGTCACGGCAAAGAATGCAGCATGTGGTCCACCATAACCCATGGGTACACCAAATCGCTGACTGGACCCGAATACCGCATCCGCACCCCATTCGCCGGGAGGGACCAATAAGGCAAGGCTCATCAGATCTGATGCAACAGCTACCCTGATTTGTTTCTTGTGGGCCTCATCAACAAGACCTTTATAATCTTCAACGAGTCCCAATCCGTCCGGGTATTGAAGAAGCATGCCGAATGCGTTGTTTACACCGGCAAGCTCATTGCTGGGCTTCACAACAAGTTCAATGCCCAACGGAATGGCTCTTGTTTTCAGGAGGTCGAGCGTTTGAGGAAAACAATTCTCCGCTACCGCAAACGTATTTTTTCCCTGGGTTACTTCTTCTTTGGTGCGGGCATTATAAAACATGATCATGGCTTCCGCTGCTGCCGTGGCTTCATCAAGCAGACTGGCATTTGCCAAAGGCATGGCGGTAAGGTCACAGACCATGGTCTGGAAGTTCAACAAAGATTCAAGGCGACCTTGTGATATTTCTGCCTGGTAAGGTGTATAAGCGGTATACCATCCGGGGTTCTCAAAAAGGTTTCTGAGGATCGGTGATGGGGTGATGCAGTCATAATAACCCTGACCCAGGTATGATTTGTATACCTGGTTTTTGTCTGCAAGGCGACTGATATGATCGAGATACTGTGACTCGAGAAGACCTTCATCCAAAGGCAAATCCTTCTTAAGACGGATACTGGCAGGAATGGTCTCACCAATCAATTGATCAAGGGTATCGCATCCGACCGTTTCAAGCGCTCGTTTTACCGTTTCTTCATCATGGCCTATGTGTCTGCGAACAAATGTGGTTTCTTTCATATGATACCGGGTTACCTTCAGGTTACTTGTTATGGGCTAATTTTGGACGTGCAAATGTAGTGATGTTGGCAAGAAAAAACAGCTACCCACGCGTATTTTTTTTCCATCCCGTCCCCCGGTTTTTATACCTTTGGCGCTTCATGACCTACTCTGTTTCCGGGAAAGCATTTATCCTGATCACTTTCATGTGTATGATGTGCGGTTTGTTGTATGCCCAGCAACCGGATGTACGTCTTGTGCTCATGAATGGTGATACGCTCCATGTAACCTCTGCTGATACCCTTGCCTCAAAGGTGATCTACCAGGTACCGGGTAAAGAAAAGGAGAAAAGTATGTCAAGGTACCGGGTGTTCCTCATCGTTAAAGGGGATAATGAGCTTTGGGTTTATGATGTGGATACCCTTGAAGGCGACGATTATTCAAGACAGGAAATGGCAAAGTATATCAGGGGAATTTACGACGCCCGGCAAAACTACCATACCGGGTGGCTTAAAGCGCCAGCCTTCTTGGTAGGGGGAGGATCGGCTATTTTAGGCCCATTGTATGGACTCGTTCCTCAGGTGGTTTATGTGTCTCTTATCGGAAATATATCACCCAGGAAGGAGACAGGAATGGATGAAAAGATGAAGGATGACTTCTATTACCGGGAAGGATATACAGGCAAAGCGCGCAACAAACGTACACGCCACAGCGCGGCATCCAGCTTTCTGGGCTTTCTTACCGGACTTGTTGTTTATCAACAGGCCTTTCATAAATAATCGCTTCCCGTGTTCAAGAACCTGGTGTATGCAAACGGATGGATCGCCATAGGAGCGGCCATGCAATGCATGCTTACCCTCATGCACGGTCAGCAATATGATGCTTATTTGTGGCCGGCTTTTGCCCTGGTCCTGATCGCTACATGGTGGTCCTATTCCATGCACCGTGTGCTTACCATCACAACTTCAGCCAAAAAAGATCTTCCGGTTCGATTGCAGTGGAGCAGAAGAAGGCGGAAAATACTTCTGGCAGCATTGGGTATTGCCATTGTGCCCATGTTGTTTCTGATCCGTTTTCTGGATCACATCTCGTGGACCATTTGCCTTATTACCTGCATTCCTGTTCTGTTGTACAGGTTACCAATAGGCAAATGGGGTGGATTGCGCGCACTGCCTTATCTGAAGCTTCCTCTGATCGCTGTAGTGTGGGCGCTTGTAACGGTGGCTTTACCAGTTGTTTCGGGTTGGACCGTGATGACCCGGGAAAATATGTACATCATGTTTGCTGAACGGAGCCTCTTCATCTTTGCCCTGACACTTCCTTTTGATGTTCGCGATGCCAAGGATGATAGCGCTGAAGGATTGAAGACCTGGGTGCATACCGTGGGCAAAGTAGCAGCTATCCGCATTTCGTTGTTCAGCCTCTTGCTTCACACCGGTTTGGTAGCCGGCCACACTTTTTTTCAGGGATTTTATAGTCAGGCGCAGTTACTGGCGTATTCCGGAAGTAACCTGATGACCGCGTTCTTCATTGTGCGCAGCGCCAGGGTGGAAAGCGACTTTTTTCATTTGTCAGTTCTGGATGGCATGCTGGTCGCTCAGCCGCTTTGGTTATGGTTGTTTGAATTCCTGGGGTAATCCTGATCAGGAAAATAATCTTTCAAGGGAACGTTGAATGCCCTGTGCGGCCTGGTCCAGATCTTCATCTGTGTGGGCCGAACTCAGGAAACAAACTTCATAGCCGGACGGTCCGACATAGACGCCTTCCTCCAGCAATAGCCTGTGCCATTCTGAAAATAGTTTGATAGCAGCCGGATCTATTTCATGGGCTGCTTTGGGTGGTTCCATTTCATTCAGACTTAAAAAGAAAATAGATCCTTCGGAAACAACGGAAAAAGGAAAGCCACTTTGACGGGCGCTTTCGGTTATACGTTCACAAAATTCACGGGTACGGGCAGCCAGGTGGTCATAAAAGCCAGACTGCAGACACAAGCTCAGTTGGGCCAGTCCACCTGCCATGGCCACCGGATTGCCCGAAAGTGTGCCTGCCTGATATACCGGTCCGCTTGGTGCGATCTGTTCCATGATCTCTTGTTTGCCGCCGTAAGCGCCAACGGGAAACCCGCCACCGATCACCTTCCCATAGGTTACCAGGTCGGGTATGATATCATAATATCCGGCCGCACCTTCAAAACCTAAACGAAATCCTGTGATCACCTCATCAAAGATCAGTACCGTGCCTGCCTTGGTACATAGTTCACGCAGCAAACGAAGGTATGCCGGGTCCTGTCTGAGTAAACCATTGTTGGCAGGCAAAGGCTCTGTGATCACACATGCCAGATCCTGACCATGCTGTTTAAAGGCTTCCTGAAGCGCGCCCTCATCGGCCAAAGGAATGACGATGGTTTCCCGCGCATAACCGGCGGGAACCCCGGCAGACGATGCGGTGCCCAGTGTGGCCAGTCCACTGCCAGCCTTCACCAGCAGGCCATCGGAATGACCATGATAGCAACCTTCGAACTTCAGAATCTTGTTGCGTCCGGTATAACCCCGTGAAAGCCTGATGGCAGACATGGTGGCTTCCGTCCCGGAGCTTACAAACCGGAGCGTATCCACCATCCGGTTGTTGTCTATGATCAGAGAAGCCAGTTGATTCTCCAGTTCGGTAGGTGCCCCAAACGATGTACCCAGGTGCATGACCTCTTCAACCTTTCGCATCACTTCCGGATGCACATGGCCATGAATAAGCGGACCCCAGGAGCAACAAAAGTCGATGTATTCATTTCCATCCACATCCCATAACCTGGCTCCCTTTCCCTTTGCAATAAATATCGGATCTCCGCTGACGGCACCGAATGCCCTGACGGGAGAATTAACGCCTCCCGGAAAAAGGCTTTGTGCTTTTACATATAACTTCTCGGAACGTTCGGTATTCATCTCGGCTGGTTTTGGGCACGAATTTATATCTTTCACACAAATTAAACCCAGTTATGAGTACGTCTGTAAACAAAGAACCTGTCATCACTTCAACCAACTTTGAGTTTAGTGCAGACTTTGCTGCTGCACAGGACAATGCCGATCCGCTTTCACGTTTCCGCGAGCAAATGCTCTTTCCGAAGGTTCGGGGAAAAGAAGCCTTGTATTTTGTGGGAAACTCCCTGGGCTTACAACCGCGGTCCGCATCACAGGCAGTCAATGATGAAATGCAGCGATGGGCGGAGATGGGTGTGGAAGGATATACCAGAGGGGATGCGCCATGGTTTGATCTTCATAAAAGATTTGCCAAAGGGCTGGCTCTTTATACGGGTGCCCGGGAATCAGAGGTGTGCGTGATGGGCAGTCTGACCGGCAATCTGCATGCAATGCTTACTTCCTTCTTTACACCAAACGGTAAGCGCAATAAGATCATCATGGAGGCGGGAGCATTTTCGTCTGACTATTATGCCTTGTCTTCCCAACTCAAACTTCACGGCCTTGATGTCGGATCCTGTCTTATAGAGTTGTTTCCCGCAGAAGGCGAGGCCACGTTACAACCCCAGGCGATCATTGAGGCCATCAATGCTACAGGTGATGAGCTGGCACTGGTCATGATGGGGGGCGTGAATTACTATACCGGACAGCGCTACGACATGGAAGCAATTACCAGGGCTGCGCATGGGGTAGGTGCGAAGGCAGGCTTTGATCTTGCACACGCCATTGGAAATATCGAGCTGAATCTGCACGACTGGGATGTGGACTTTGCAGTGTGGTGTCATTACAAATATCTGAATGCGGGGCCGGGTGCCATCGCCGGTTTTTTTGTCAACGAAAGATACGCCTCCAAACCCGGTTTGCCTAGATTGGAAGGATGGTGGGGATGTGATCCAGCGGAACGTTTTAAAATGAAGAAGGAATTCACCCCGACACCCGGAGCTGCGGGTTGGATGATGAGCTGTTTGCCTGCCGTTGCCATGGCGCCGCAGCAGGCGGCACTCGAACAAATGGTGGATGCAGGTCCGGAAAACTTATTCCTAAAACGCGACAAATTAACAGCCTATCTGTGGTATTGTTTGAAGGAGGTGGAGGCCTCAACCGGCGTGGAGGTGAAGATTCTGACGCCGGAAGACCCTGCCATGCGGGGTGCGCAATTGTCGGTTGTTATTGATAGGGGTAAAGAGGTGTTTGATCAGCTTTATGATCTCGGTGTGATATGTGACTGGCGTGAGCCGGAAGTGATCCGGTTGGCTCCGGTGCCCCTGTATAACAGTTACACGGATGTTTATCTCTTTTCGAAAATACTGAGGGATATTCTTTTTAAACGCTAAGGTTAAACGACCCGTTCCTGCAGGAATGGATTATGCTTGCGTTCCTGACCTATGGTCGTGGAAGGTCCGTGGCCGGCATAAACCGTGAAGTCATCATCCAGGATAAACAATTTTGACCGGATCGAATGGATTAACGTTGTAAAATCTCCTCCCGGCAAATCCGTACGTCCAATGCTACTGTAAAATAATACGTCACCCCCGATCACCCATTTGTCATTATGATTGATGAGACAAACACTTCCCGGGCTATGTCCCGGTGTGTGCACCACATCCAGCTTTGTGTCTCCGAATTCAATCACCATGCCTTCATCCAGGAAGGAGTCCGGCTCGGGGGATGGTTCCATGGTCACACCGAACGCCATGGCATGTGAACTGGCATTGCGCAATAAGGCAAGATCGAGTTCGTTAACGGCTAAAGGAATGCCATATTTCCTTGCGATGAAAGCATTGCCCATGATGTGATCAACATGGGCATGCGTATTCAGTAACCTTACCGGTTTTAAGCCGTTATCCCGGATAAAGGAAGTGATGGCATTCTGTTCGTTCGCATCGCAACAACCCGGGTCGATGATGAGGCATTCCCCGGTTTCATCATAAACGATGTATGTGTTCTCTTGAAAGGGATTGAATGTAAATGAATGTGCAGTTGCCATCCTCGGGGGTTTACATAACGAAAGTACAAAGATTGATGTAAAATAGTTACTTTTATTGTACAGTATAGTTACTTTTACTGTACATTCCAAGAAGTCTCAAGATTGAAACAACCGAAAACATCCCGTATTACGTTTCTTCGTCTGCTGATCCCGGCGATACTTTTGGTCGTGGCATCTGCACCACGAGCGCAGGCACAGTATTACAATGGTTCGCAGATGACCTTCGGGCAGAACAGGGTACAACACATAGAGATGTTGTGGACCTTCTACCGGTTTCAGGAGTTTGACATTTACTTTTATAAAGGGGGGAAGAACCTCGCGATATATGCAGCGAAGGCAGCGGACAAGTATATAGCGGAGCTGGAAAAAAAGCTCGACTATCAACTTGAAAAGAAGTTGCAGCTCGTGGTATTCAATAAATTGTCGGATCTGAGGCAGACCAATATCGGTCTGATGGGCTCCGAACAATACAATACCGGGGGCGTCACAAGGATTGTAGGTACCAAGATCCTCCTCTATTTCGATGGAGATCACGCGCATTTCGAAGAAGAGATCAAGGCTGGTCTGGCCCAGGTGCTCGTTAATCAGATGATGTATGGCGGGGATCTCAAGGATATGCTTAAGAACTCCACCTTCCTGAATCTTCCGGAATGGTATCTCAATGGCCTGATGTCATACCTGGCAAAGGGTTGGAATATGCATGTAGACAACCGGGTGAAGGATGGTATCATCTCCGGTCGTTACCGTAAATTCAACAAGCTAAGCGGAGAAGATGCCGTGTATGCCGGCCATTCGATCTGGGCATATATTGCAGATATATACGGGGAGTCCGTGATACCGAACATTCTGTACATGGCTAAGATCAGTCGGAATATTGAGAGCGGATTCCTTTTTGTACTTGGCACTTCACTCAAGAACCTCACCTTCGAGTGGATCAATTATTATACGGAACGTTATACCAACGCGGATAAAACACGCCACCTGCCTGAAAACAGTGTTGAGATCGGCAAACTCAAAAAGAACCGGACCTATTTTCATTTAAAGATCAGTCCGGATGGAAGCAAGGCGGTATACGTCTCCAACCACATGGGCAAGTACAAAGTGTGGCTGCACGATTTTGAAACCGGGAAAACGGAAAAGATTTTCAAGAAAGGATTCAAGCTGGCGGAATATCGTTTGGATTATTCTTTCCCGCTGTTAGACTGGCATCCGGGAGGAAAAATGCTGGCCATGATGCGGGAGCATAAAGGCCGTATTTTACTGGGGTACTACGACCTGAGCCAAAAGCGACCCAAGTGGCAGGAAACGCCGTTCCTTCATTTTGAGAAGATTGTCGACTTTTCCTATTCAGGTGATGGTAAAAACCTTGTACTGTCTGCCATCCGTGAAGGTCAGTCAGACATCTTTGTTTACAATATTTCTTCCTTCACCAACAAACAGATCACCAACGATATTTATGATGACCTCCATCCACGTTTCGTGCGCAATGATGAAGGCATTCTGTTCAGTTCAAACCGGGTGGATGATACCCTCAGAATGAAGACGGACGTTCATCTGGTACCTGCATCCAAGGATATCTTTTATTATGATGCGGGTGCACAATCCAATATTCTGAAAAGGATCACCAGGACACCCGACGTGGATGAGGATTTTCCGTTCGCGTACGATTCCGTTTATTTCTCGTATTTGTCGAATGCCAATGGGATCAACAATCGCTTTTTGGCCAGGCTGGATAGTGTTATCAGCCATATCGATACGGTGGCGCATTATCGCCCGGTGGTTCAGACCCAGCCGTTGACAAACTATTCAAGGAATATCGTGGAACAACACATAGTGCCTTCCGCAAAGAAAGCAGGTGAGTTGATGTTTGCCTAAGGCAGGTTCAGGATATTTGTAGGAGAGAACAAGGCGCCAAAACAGGTAGCACAGCTCAAGCTCACGGATAGTGGATATCAGGCCCACAAAGATATGCCGGATTCTTCGGATGGCCGAATACATAATCCAATGGACGGTGAAACACCCATTGCAGAAGAACATGTGGTACAACCTGTGGAGG
>JAGQZQ010000001.1:0-24542 GCA_020435415.1 Flavobacteriales bacterium | reverse complement strand
GTGAATATCAGTAATTATGATTTCATGAATGACAGAGGTAAGAAAGATAAGAAGGAAGAGAAGTCTGAAGAACCGGAACAAGTGACGGCAGCAGCAGACAGCACTGATGCCGATGGAAAGGAATTTAAATTGCCGATACAGCGAAATTATGAGCGCACCTTTTATGTCAACCAGTTGGTGAGCCAGCTCGACAATAATTTCCTGAATTCGAACTACCAGACATTTACCGGAGGAGGTGCGATCTATATGTCTGACCTGAATGCCCTGTTTAAATTCGGAATTTCCGATGTGATGGAAGATTATAAAATCACCGGAGGGTTCAGGTTGTCCGGAGATTTTAGCAGCAATGAATACATGCTCAGTTTCGAGAATCTGAAAGGCAGATTGGATAAGCAGCTCATATTTCATCGTCAGTCGTTCCTTCTCGGATCAGATATCTCCAGGGTGAGGTCACATATGCATGAGCTGAGTTATCGTTTGAATTGGCCCTTTAATGAAGTGCTGAGTGCACGTTTCACTTTTGTGTACAGGAATGATAGAAATGCGTTCCAGGCCGTTGACTTCAGAAGTTTGCAGGTGGGTAATATCAATACCAACCGTGCGGGGATTCGTTCGGAACTGGTGTTTGACAACACCCGAAGCAAAGGGCTGAACCTGTTGCTGGGAAGCAGGTGGAAGATATGGGGAGAATATTACAATAACCTGGACATCATGGGCAGTCTGCGCGGTGATGTGATCGCACGGTTAAACCCCACGGACCAACGGATTTTTGTGGTCGGGGCGGATTTCAGGCATTATATGAAATTGCACAGGGAGATCATTTGGGCCAACCATTTCGGTGCAAGTACTTCCATGGGAACTCAAAAGCTGATCTATTACCTGGGTGGGGTAGACAACTGGTTGTTCCCGAAGTTTGACAATGACATTCCTATTGATTACAGTCAGCCGTATGTTTTCCAGACATTGGCAACCAACATGAGGGGCTTTATCCAGGGTGTAAGAAACGGGGTAAGCTTTACAGCGCTGAACTCTGAAGTCAGGATACCGGTCTTCCGTTATTTCTTTACGCGACCCATCAAGTCTGATTTTCTATACAACTTCCAGGTGGTTGCCTTCGGGGATATCGGTACAGCCTGGACCGGTAAAACACCATACTCCAATGACAATTCTTTGAATACAAAAACCATCTACCAAAAGCCCGTGACCGTTTCATTGTTTCGGCAGATTGAGCCAATCGTTGCCGGATACGGTGCCGGACTACGCGCCAGGGTTTGGGGTTACTTCCTGAGAACGGATTGGGCCTGGGGGATTGAAGATGGGGAGATATCAAAACCAGTGTTTTACCTTTCACTTAGCCTGGATTTCTGACCGGGTGAAAATCGTACCGGAGTTCCGGTACGTATTTCCGATTATGGATCAATTGAATGCCGTCGCCAAATACATCCGTTATCTGTCTAAAGCCAGGACCAGACATGGCATTCATTCCCCTTTCGTTTACCGGTTTATCGAAGAGGTGATCAGGAACCGGTCTCATTTCTACATATTTGATGAGATCAGGGTACGCCGCAATGAATTGAAGTACGATAACCGTATGATCAGAATCGCTGATTTCGGTGCGGGTTCCGGACAGATGGGTAATCATGAAAGAAAGGTCAGAGATATACTAACACACAGTGCCATGCCTGAACGTTGGGGGAAATTGCTCTACCGCTTGGTACGCTTCGTTCAGCCGGATTCTGTTCTGGAACTCGGCACTTCTCTTGGAATGGGTTCCGCCTATCTTTTCAGTGCATGTCCTGATGCAAAAATGATCAGCCTGGAAGGTTGTCCCCAAACGGCTTCTGTTGCACAGGAGACTTTTGAAAAGTTGAAATTGAATGCCAAAATAGGTATCGGTGAATTCTCGGAGACATTACCCGATGCACTCGCTGAAATTTCCGGATTGGGTCTGGCTTTTATAGATGGTAACCATCGTTACGAGCCAACGATGAAATACTTTGAAGCATGTATGCCGCATGTTCAGGAACATTCGGTATTGGTCTTTCATGACATACACTGGTCCCCCGGGATGGAGGCGGCATGGAACGAGCTGAGGGAAGATAGTCGGGTGACCGTTTCACTCGATCTGTTTCACATGGGTATATTGTTCTTCAGAAAAGAGCAAACCAAGGAACATTTTGTGTTGAGGTATTGACCGTATCCGGACCGCCATCTTTTATTAACTTTGACTGTTCAGGCCTGAAAAATGCCTGTAGAAAAGATTATGGAAACCATCATTGCTCTTCGTCAGATTGCACGACATTATGTGTTGGGAAGCGAGCTTGTCAAGGCATTGCAATCGGTCTCTGTGGACATTTACCGAAATGATTATGTCGCCCTCATGGGGCCTTCGGGATCCGGGAAATCTACCCTGATGAACATTCTTGGCTGTTTGGATACACCTACTTCAGGATCTTACATACTCAACGGCACCGATGTCAGCCGCCTTTCAGATAACCATCTGGCGGAGATCCGCAATAAGGAGATCGGGTTTGTATTCCAGACGTTCAACCTGTTGCCACGCTATACCACCCTGGAGAATGTGGCCTTGCCCCTGGTCTATGCCGGTGTTGAGAAAGAGGAGCGCATCCGGAGAGTGACCGAAGTATTGGCGGACGTTGGCTTGAGCGATCGGGCCAATCATAAACCCAATGAGCTCTCCGGAGGTCAGAGACAAAGAGTGGCTGTGGCACGGGCCTTGGTCAACAGGCCATCCATCATTTTGGCGGATGAACCCACCGGAAACCTGGACACAAAAACGTCCATTGAGATCATGGGTTTATTTGAAGAGATCCATAGCAAAGGCAATACGGTCATACTTGTGACCCACGAAGAAGACATTGCTGAACATGCACATCGCATCATTCGTTTGCGTGATGGTCTGATCGAAACGGATCAACAAAATTCGAACATCAGAAAGGTAAGTGAACGCAAGCATATCGCATGAAGATATACACCAAAAAAGGGGACACAGGCATGACCAGCCTGTTCGGTGGAAGCCGCCTTCCGAAGTCACATGATCGGATCGAAGCATACGGTACGGTGGATGAACTGAATTCCATGATGGGTATGCTGCGGGATCAGGACGTGGCCACGGATCAGAAGGCCATCCTGCTGGAAATTCAGGACAGACTGTTCACCATCGGTTCACATATGGCAACGGATCTTTCAAAAAAAAATCTACACCTCCCGGGTGTCAACCTGGTCGATGTGGAGGTACTCGAAAAGGAGATCGACAACATGGAAGCCGAACTGGAACCTATGAAGTCGTTTGTTTTGCCGGGAGGACATGTTTCTGTTTCATGGTGTCATCTGGCCCGCTGTGTTTGCAGAAGGGCCGAACGCGCCACCGTGGCCATTACCGAAGAGTTCTCTCATAAGGAAGTGATCCTGGCCTACCTTAACCGGTTGTCCGACTACTTGTTTGTATTGAGCAGGGACTGGACCAGAAAATTGCAGGTGGATGAGATTCCCTGGAAACCGAGAATGCAACAAGACTGATTAATCCCCGTCTATTTAATTCCATTGGTTTACAAAGGCTTAGGCCGATGTTAGCAAAATCGTCGTAAAATGACTTCCATCATTCATAGAAATTTTTACATTTGCCGGCCCGGATTTATTTTAATTCCGGGCTAACCATTTGCGTGTTTTTGCGTTAAGCAATTTTGAATACAAAAAAAGAAGAAAGAAATGTACTGGACACTAGAACTTGCTTCATACCTGGAAGATGCTCCGTGGCCGGCTACGAAGGACGAGCTGATTGATTATGGCATGAGGTCCGGCGCACCGTTGGAGGTAATAGAAAATCTTCAGGAGATCGAAGATGAAGGGGA
Organism: Flavobacteriales bacterium; assembly: GCA_020435415.1. NCBI lineage: Bacteria > Pseudomonadati > Bacteroidota > Flavobacteriia > Flavobacteriales > Flavobacteriales bacterium. The sequence continues at coordinate 20,670 of JAGQZQ010000001.1, read as the reverse complement.
GATTTACGAAAGCATCGAAGAAATCTGGCCTGACTATCCATCCAAAGAAGACTTTTTCTTTAATGAAGATGAATACTAGGCATAGGCCGAACAAGCATTCAGAAGGGCTGTCATATAGACAGCCCTTTTTTTTATTATCCTGCCCTTAGGTCCGGCCCGGACTGACACAATACCCGATTGTGTCATATGGTCCGCATTTTGAAGCTAAATTGCTTTACTTTGCAAGACCTTAGTAGACTTAGTTCAAGGAAATCATGTTAGGAAGCGTTAGTAATATTTTAAAGGGCATTCTCGGAAATAAATCTGACCGGGATATTCGGGAAGTTGAACCCCTGGTGAAAAAAATCAATGAAGTGTATGGTACGCTCCAGGGTATCAGTCACGACGAACTCCGTGCCAAGACCGTGGAGTTCAGACAACGCCTGAGTGAAGCCACCCGCCCCATGAGGGAAGGCATAGAAGAACATCAAAAGGCATTAAACGGCCCCGAAACACTGTCGGTGGAAGAAAGGGAAAAGCGATACGATGATATTGACAGCCTCAAGGAAAAAATCAAGGTGCAAACCCGTGAAGAACTGGATGCGCTTCTTCCGGAAGCTTTTGCGGTGATCAAAGAAACAGCACGACGGTTTAAGGAAAATCCCTTCATTGAAGTTACCGCTACGGACATGGACCGCGACCTGGCTGCTGCCAGATCCAGTGTGGAGATCAAAGACTCCAAAGCAGTGTATGCCAACAAGTGGATTGCTGCCGGGAACGAGGTTACCTGGGATATGCTTCACTACGATGTTCAGCTCATAGGCGGCATTGTTCTGCATCAGGGTAAGATCGCGGAAATGGCAACCGGTGAAGGTAAAACACTGGTGGCTACATTGCCCGTTTATCTGAATGCACTTACCGGAAATGGTGTACACCTGGTGACGGTGAACGATTACCTTGCCAAACGGGATGCCGAATGGATGGGTGTCCTGTTTGAGTTTCATGGTCTGAAGGTGGACTGTATCGATAAGCACAGGCCCAATTCGGAAGAACGTAAAAAAGCTTACCGCGCAGATGTGACCTACGGAACAAACAATGAATTCGGTTTCGATTATCTGCGGGACAACATGGCACATTCGCCCGGTGACCTGGTACAAAGGGATCATGCCTTCGCCATCGTGGATGAGGTCGATAGCGTTCTTGTGGATGATGCCCGAACACCCCTGATCATTTCAGGCCCGATTCCTAAAGCGGACAAACATGAGTTCCATGACCTTAAACCGCGTGTGGAAAAGTTGGTGAGTGCACAACGTGCCTACATCAACACTGCCCTTGCCGATGCTAAGAAATTACTGCAGGCCGGAGGCAAGGAGAATGAGAAAGAAGGCGGCATGGCCCTGCTGCGATGCCATCGCGGACTGCCAAAGAATAAAGCCCTTATCAAGTACCTGAGTGAACCCGGCGTCAAATCAACCCTGGTCAGCACCGAAAATTTCTACATGCAGGATCAGGGCAAGGAAATGCACAAGGTGGATCAGGAATTGTTTTTTGTGATCGACGAAAAACACAACACCATTGAGCTTACCGAAAAAGGAATTGACCTGATCACAGCCTCGGGTGAGGATTCCAACTTCTTTATCATGCCGGATGTGGGTTCAGAGATTGCCGAACTGGAGAAGGCTTCTCTTCCGGATCAGGCCAGGGCAGAGAAAAAAGGGGAGCTGATGAGGGACTTCACCGTGAAAAGCGAACGTATTCACACCCTCAACCAGTTGCTGAAGGCATATACCCTTTTCGAGAAAGATGTGGAGTATGTCATCATGGATGGAAAGGTGAAGATCGTGGATGAGCAGACAGGCCGGATCATGGAAGGACGTCGATATTCTGACGGATTACACCAGGCCATCGAAGCCAAGGAAAATGTGAAGGTTGAAGCCGCCACGCAAACCTATGCCACCATTACCCTGCAGAATTATTTCAGAATGTATGACAAGCTGGCCGGTATGACCGGAACCGCGGAGACGGAAGCTGGTGAATTCTGGGAGATATACAAGCTGGATGTTGTGGTGATCCCCACCAACCGCCCGATCCAGCGAAAGGACATGCAGGATAAGGTTTACAAGACCAAACGTGAAAAGTACAATGCGGTCATCGAAGAGGTGGAAGAGCTGACCAAGGCGGGTCGTCCGGTACTTGTTGGTACCACATCCGTTGAGATATCGGAATTGTTAAGCCGCATGCTGAAGATCAGAAACATTACACACAGCGTGCTGAATGCCAAGCTTCACCAGAAGGAAGCCGAAGTGGTTTTGCAAGCCGGTTTGGCCGGGCATGTAACCATTGCCACCAATATGGCAGGTCGTGGTACGGATATCAAACTGGGACCCGGTGTGAAGGATGCCGGTGGATTGGCCATTGTGGCGACAGAACGCCATGACTCACGAAGGGTGGACAGGCAGCTTCGCGGTCGTTCCGGCAGACAGGGTGATCCGGGATCATCACAATTTTTCGTGTCTCTGGAAGACAACCTGATGCGGCTTTTTGGTTCGGAACGCATTGCAAAAATGATGGATCGTCTAGGGCTGGAAGAAGGAGAAGTTATTCAGCATTCCATGATCACCAAATCCATTGAAAGAGCGCAGAGAAAAGTAGAGGAGAATAATTTCGGGATCAGGAAAAGACTGCTTGAATATGACGATGTGATGAACTCACAACGTGAAGTGGTTTACAAAAGAAGACACCATGCCCTTTTCGGGGAGCGGCTGTCCGTAGATATTTCCAATATGGTCAATGATGTTTGCTTAAGCCTCATTGATGAATACCAGGGATATAGGGATGTTGAAGGCTTTAAGCTGGAACTTTTAAGGGTACTCTTCGCCGAAGTAGATTGGAGTGAAGAAAAATTCCTGCAGAGCAAGCCTGATGAACTGGCTTCGGAATTGTATGAGAATGTTTGGGGACGATATGAAGAAAAGTCCACCGTGCTTGCCCAAAAAGCATTCCCGGTGATCAAGGATGTGTTCGAGAATAACGGAGATAAGTATGAAAATATCGTGGTGCCATTCAGCGATGGCATAAAGACCTTACAGATCGTTTGCAATCTGAAAGAAGCTTATGAATCTTCAGGTAAAACACTGATTCGTGCATTTGAAAAAGGAACGGTACTTGGGTTGATCGATGAGGAGTGGAAAGAGCATCTGCGTGAAATGGATGACCTGAAATCATCCGTACAGAATGCAGTGTACGAACAGAAAGATCCCCTGTTGATCTACAAACTCGAATCATTTGAATTATTCAAACAAATGCTGGACCGCGTCAACCGTGATGTGGTCTCCTTCCTGTTTCAGGGCAACCTGCCCGTTCAGGATACCGCCATGGCCCAGGCACCACCGCCACCAAGACAGACAGAAGTTAACCTGAAGGAAAGTCGCCCTGAAGGGTTGCAGTCTCAGGGAATGCCGTCACATGGACAGTCAGCAGTAGCGGAGGCTGCGGTTGAGGCGCCCCCGAAGGCAGAACCGGTCAGGGTAGAGAAAAAAGTTGGAAGAAATGATGCATGTCCCTGCGGTAGCGGAAAGAAATACAAACATTGTCATGGTAAAGCAAGCTAAGCAGGAATGCTCCTGAGAACATTCCTGCCTTGCTCGGCACGCCAACCACTCGAAAGCTATTGAGGAGGGAGATCCAGGCTGATTTTGTCGGCGGATTTATGTGGATGATTTGACTTTCTCACTTGCCCCAGCGCCTCTTCCAGTTTCTCAAAAAGTTCTGATTTATTAAGAACCGCTGAAATTCCGGAATGGGCCAGGTAACTGGAGTGTGCTTTATTTGGTTCTGAAGACAGCAGCAGGATGGCGGGAATCCGTCCCTCCTGATTTCGTTCCTGTAATTTCATTTCCTGATGTGCTGTCAGAAGTCGGTCATCCAATATGACAATGCCCGTTTCTCTGGACTCCAGCTGCTGGTAAAGGTCATCCAGGGCAACCGCGCTTCCACCGAAAGTAAATCCACGGATGGAAGCGATCAGTTTCTTTACACAGGAAAGAATGAACTCGTTGTTCGTGACGACGAAGACGGGTGCGGACGGTTGCTTATGTAAGGGTGACCTCATGCCATTCCTTAAGGCAAGCTCCATTCCATAACGGATAATTTATATTAACTGTTTTTAATTCAGTTGATTACGTTTTATGGAGAATCTTGTAACTGTCCCAATTCGGGACAGTTGAACCAACAGGGGAACAGGATCACGTCCAACAGCTTTGGACTTCTTGATGTGATTCTGTAAATTGCCTGCTCCTGAACAGAGTGTAGATAAACCATGAGAAAGTCCTTTGCCCTTGCATGCCTTTTATTAGGTATGAGTACCACTATAGCTGTGGCCCAGAATAAATCCATCGATCCGATCCAAGCCCAATATGCAATAGGCATAAGGGCAGGTGATCCATTTGGCCTTACGGTCATTGACAAGCGTACGGATCATGCCTTCGAGTTCAGCGCCGGCCTTGCCTCCTTTGCCGGACTCTATCACTATTATGAAAAGAACTTTGAGAGATGGCGGGGCTTTAATGATTATACCTACCGGGACTCCCAAAAAAATTACGGCTACAGTCTGCAATTGCATTACCTCCGCTACCGTGAACTCGGAACCTGGTTACAATGGTATTACGGTGGTGGCGGACAAATGAGGTTTTTCTCAATCTGGTACGAATACGACGTGTCATATTATGATGTTGTTGCCAAACAAAACAAACAGGAAGTTTGGAATGCAACAGCGGTTGAGAAAGACATGGGCGTGGATCTCGTGGCGGGCATTGATTATACATTTGCCGGAGTACCGCTTAATGTATTTGTGGATGTGACAGGTTATGTGGAGTTATGGGAAAACCCGGGTAAGCCATTGCTCCAGGCAGGTATCGGGTTGAGATATATACTTGAATGAATGTTTCAGGGCGAATTCCTTTCTGCCCTTTCCGCCTGACTACCTGTTCTTGAATCCCAGCGAAACCACACCACAAGTAGCGGCACCGTAATCAAATGAGAATTTGATGTGGTAAATTCCGGTGGCTGTGCAGGGGAAGGCGATCTTTGAATAGTGCTTCTTGCTCTTCTGACTAAAGCTGCTTGCGATCAGCTGTTTTCCCCGGTAAATATTCACGATCATACGCGCATCCCCACTGTTCTCGTCACAAATATTAATCAGGTAAGTGGTGCTTTTATTGAACATGTAGGCATATTCCTTCTTGACATCCGCATCCGTAATATTGAAGAATTTGACCAGTGAGAAATTGTCCATCAAAGCAGCACACTGCTGGTTCAGCTTTTTTGAATCACATGTACCGTTGGTACTTGACGGTAATAATACGATTGCTGCAAGTCCGCATAACAAAATGATCAGGGCTTTCTTCATGGCGCTTGCTTTGTTAAATGGGTTCTGATATTTTTTATGGCCACTGTAATACCGTTAAACTGGTTCGGTGTGATAGCCACATTGCTCTTACTGTGATCGACCACGGTAAGGACCCCATCAATTTCTTCTAATGTTGATTCTGCTTCTTCTACACTAATTTCCACGCCTGCGAATGCCTCCTTCATGGGAGCCATCTTGGTCAGCAACTCCTGGAAATAGGGTTGCTGTTTATATACGGACAACAATGCTTCAAGGTTATCCAATACCATTTTCTGCTCACCGATCCGGTCCATCAGGTCTTCCGGTGGATCGGGCATGGAAGAAATGACTTGTGTGGCAATGTACAAAGCTTCCGTCCAGCCGCCGTAAAGAATCAGTGCGCTTATCACACCACGGTTTTTATCCTTCAGGTAGGAGTCCATATCCTCAAATCCCCTGGTGGTAATGTTGATCAGCGAGTCCAGGTTGTCCTGATTGGAGGTCATGCGTTTCATTGTCTTGAAATCGAAGAACTGACCTACTTTCAGACCGTCGGCCAGTCTTTTTATCACATTCAGGTATTCCACCGCGATGTGGTTCTTCTTGTATACATTGATGTATCCCAGATCCGCACCATATACACCAAGATTGCTGGCCATTTCAAATGCGGAAGCATAATCATCCGACATGTCCAGATCATGCAGTAAAGTCTGACTGAACTGGGCGCCGGTGGATTCCAGAAATGACGACATCACCAGGGGAGAAGGCACCGTCTTTACGATATCATCCACCACATCATTGGAAATAGTGCTGGTGTCTATATCCATGTTTTGAATAAGGGAATCCAGCTGGGCCGTCACCTGTCCGTCGTCCCCACCGGAACATCCTGCCAGATATACCACGCAACAGCACATTATTATTCTTCTCATCATAACGTTCACGTTTTGACCGGACAGTGAAAGTAAGAAATTATTCATGTTTTCCAGCTTCGGTCTCAGGATTCGCAGAAGTGCCTGCAACGGATGTCCTTGTCGTCTTCGGCAAAACCGGGCTTCGCTGGCCCATGCGGAATCCTTCAAAAAATTGCACCAGCCTTCTCAGCCACTCATAATAGAGGGTGATGTAAAGGAACAGCGTAAGTGCCCATAAGGCTACCAGGTTAAAGTAAAATGTATCCGTGAGGGTGCCGAAGAGGTGCTTTTTGGGTGTAAAGAAGGGACTTGAAACGGAGAAGTATCCGGTCTCCGCCCTGGCATCGCGGTATATGGGGTCGTTGACCTGCAGCAGTCTTTCATTCCGGATCACCACCTTGTATTTGGCAAAACGCTTCTTGACCACATCCGCCAGATAATCATTGTAATAATCGTCGCGAAGTTTTTTTAACAGGGAATCCTTTTCGGTATTGGCTGAGAGGTTGCTCAGAATCAATTCCTTCCTCATGATCTGGGAATTGTAGGCCAGTGTGTACTCAGCGCTTATTTTTTCCAGCGTGGAACGTGCAGTCTCGAACGAAGCGGGCTTGTAATTATCAATGTCAAGGCCGCTGAGGTCAACCGCTTTCAGCTTTGGGTTGGAGATAACCTCCAGGTTGATCTCATTCCTGGCGACATTGAGCAGGCTTTGTGTCTGCTGATCAGCGATACCTTCATTGATCTGTTTCTCGGATTGATCCAGTATCCTGGTGATCTCCGTTACAAAATAGCTTTGCTTGAAATCGAATTGACTTTCTTTCTTTTCTACTTCATAGAAGAGTTTTTGATATCTGTTGTTCACAAACTGATTCACCACCAATCCTTCATATCCCCATCTGGCAGGCATGAACTGGGCAATCAACGGAACACGGTAGCCCCCGCCAATCGCGCGGTTCAGGTTCTCAAAACTGAACATGGCGCCACCGAGTATCATTTGCGGAATGATCAGCAGGGGAATGATCACGTAAATGGCCACCGCAGAATTCATCGCAGAAGAAAGGTTCAGACCGAGGAGATTGGCGAGGGAAGACAGCGTAAAGACCATTAACCAGTACTCCCAGAACATTCCCTTGATCCCGATAATGCTGTTGCCAATCCATACGAACATTAATGCTTGCAGGGCGGATATACTGAATAAGATCATGATCTTGGACAGCAGGTAGGAGCTTCTGCTCAGGTGAAGGAATTTTTCACGCTGAAGGATCTTCCGGTCTTTAAAAAGTTCTTCAGCACTTACGATCAGACCTACAAAGAGAGAAACGATCACGGTCATGAATATATAGGCCGGTATATTCTCATTGTTGCGATAGATGTACTGACTTGTGTCGGGGTTGTCGATGTAGGTGACGATAAACGACAGGAACAACGCCAGCAGGGGAGCCTCCAGCATAGTGATCAGGAGGTATTGCCGGTTGCTGAGTTTCGAGAAGAGGTCGCGTTTCAGAAAGATAAGTGCCTGTTTGAGTTTGGCAGGTACATAAAATTCCTTGGGAGGATTTTCATCCACTTCGGTGATCGGTTCCGGTTCTACTTTAGCCCTGAAGCGGGACTCCCATTCTTCCGGTGTGATCTTGCGCTGGTCCGTCAGTTCACCGTATTCATTCACAACCCTGGATTCAACAATACTGAAGATCTCATCCGGCCGGATGGTTGACAGGTCCGGTTTGACATTGATCTGATGATCCTGCTCCTTGAAGTAGGAAACAGCTTCAACGGGATTTCCGTAGTAAATGAGGTGTCCGCCTTTGTCTATAAAGAGGATCTTATCCAGCATTTTATAAATCTCTGATGAAGGCTGATGGATCACCACAAAGATCAATTTACCTTTCAGGGTCAACTCACGCAGGAGATCCATGACATTCTCAGAATCCAGTGACGACAGTCCGGATGTAGGCTCATCCAGGAACAGCACAGATGGCTCACGGATAAGTTCAAGACCGATGTTCAGCCTTTTGCGTTGCCCGCCGCTGATCACCTTATTCAGTTCATTTCCTACAATGAGATCCTTTACGGCCGTCAACCCCAGGTTTTCCAATACATTGTCTACCTTTTTACGGATCTCCTTACGGGTGAGGTCACGGAAACAAAGTTGTGCGTTGAAGTACAGGTTCTGATAAACCGTGAGTTCTTCAATCAGAAGGTTGTCCTGAGGTACAAGCCCGATCACTCCCTCAATGCGCTTGCTCTCATGGTGAATGTTGATACCATTGATCCTGACCTCACCGGATGACGGTTTTTCGATTCCGGAAAGCACATTCAATAAAGTGGTTTTACCTGCACCGCTGGATCCCATGATGGCCACTAGTTTGCCAGGGCCCTCCGTCAGGTTAATGTCATGTAAACCTATTTTGCCGTTCGGGAAACGGAAGTTCACATGGTCTACCGCATAAGAAAGCTTGATCGATGTAAACCCCTCCAGGAAGCGGGAGGTCACGTCATTAAAATAAATGGGACGGCTGTTGGAAGAGCGGATGGTACTGCTGTTTGCAAAAAGATAAATGCGATCATTTCGCAGGGTCATGTCATTCAAACGAACATCCTCGAAGCCGATGAACCTCAGAAAATACAGATTGATGCTCGGTACTTTCAGGATGATGAGACTTGCATTGCGCAGCGGCTCATAGTTGATGAATTTGACCTGCTTACCGGGTTGGTTCCTATTGTAACCGATGATGAGCAGAAAGTGCTCGTTGAGTTGAGAGGGCTCATCATGCGTAATGAAAGACTGGATCAGCTTGAATTCTTCATTGCTGATGTTGAATACACCGGCCACCATATCAATAATGGCCATGCGTTGTTCGGAGAAATTGCGGTCGGAGCTTACGAATTCGAACAGGCGCACCAGTACGATCACCTTTTGCTTTTGGGTAAGAACACTATTGATCTGTTTACAGATACCGATCGTTCTTACCGAATCACCGACGGAAGTGAGCTTTCTTTTTTTAGGTTTTCCATCCGCACCTTCGGCTTCATCCGCTGCCAGGTTTTCGAACATTTGGAAATATTCCTCCACCATTTCCTGGGGCAATTCCTGCTCGAGAAATCCGCGTACATAGGATCGTTCCTTTTCCGTAAGCCCGTCATCCTGCTTGGCGATAACGGCGAAAAGTTGCATCAGGGAGCGGAGGATATCTTCACTCATAAGCAGGTTTTTGCAAGGATTGGTGCATTAAATACCACACGCCCCTGAAGTTCAATGATTGATACAGGGTGCCAAAATAATAGGTGTTCTTACGGTAAATTCGGGAAATGGTTCAGCATCTTACAAACAGTGGTGTTGCGATTGTGACACAATCGAATGACAGCGCAGGGAACAACCATTATCGTTACTTTACCAAGACAAACCTGCCTGCATCGCGCCGCCCGTCCTCGGCCGTGATTACGTAGAGATATGCACCCGGCGGAAGTGTGCTCACATCCATGTAGCCTTGCTGCCCTGTCCACGATGATTCCTTTACAACATGTCCCACGGAATCCATGATCTCAATCGTATGCTCACGGTTGGTCGCGCCATTGGTTCTGATATTCAGTCTGCCCGTTGAAGGGTTAGGGAATAGGTTGTAGGAAGAAGCACGATGGGTTCCTGTTGGAATGCCGGTGGGGGAGTAATTGGCATTATACAGCTTGATGATCCTGTCATCAGCTGAAATGGGAAACCCATTGTTGGCACGCCCGTCCCTGTTGCTGGTGGAAATATAAATATCACCGGAAGGAGAGATACAGAGGTCGCGGAGTCTTCCATAATCATCATTGAGGTGGATCACTTCGGAAAGGATCGTATCTCCGGCTGCATTCAGTTTGAATACCCTGAAGTCATCGCTTTTAAGGGTAACGAGGAGCAGCGAATTTTGCCATTCCGGAATGGCCTCATGGTCATAATAGTCGAGTCCTGCCAGGGCAATGGTGGGTGTCCAGGCACGGATGGGTTCCACAACATTGTTGTTGTTGCAAAATGTGATTTCCGGACTTGAATTGCAATAACCTTCCACATCTGGCCAGCCGTAGTTTTCACCGACTGAGATGATGTTGATTTCATCATCATTGTTCGGGCCGTGCTCGGAACTGTATAAAATACCGTTGGATGCCCACACCAGGCCTTGTGGATTACGGTGTCCGAAGGTCCATACATAACTTCCGTTATCCGGATTGTCGCTGGGAATGCTGCCATCCGTATTAATGCGAAGTATTTTTCCGGCAACGGTGTTCTGGTTTTGAGGATTGGAGGTGTTCTGAGCATCTCCGGTGGTCATGTAAAGTTTACCATCCGGCCCGAACATGAGCCTGGAACCATTGTGATTGCCATTTCCTGGAATGTTATCGATCAGGATGGCCGGGTTTATCAATGCATTGTTCTGGTAACGGTAGCGTACCAGCCTTTCACGTATGCTGGATCCATTGTAGTAAGTATACACCAGGTAAACAAATGCAGAATCCGGATTTGTAAAGTCCGGATGAAGCGCCATGCCCAATAATCCGGACTCGCTGGTGTGATATACGTCGGATATAACCAGCAGTGTGTCGCGGATGCCTGTTTCCGGGTCTACCCTTCCAACGCGACCGTCATCCCTTTCCGTAAACCATATGAGGTCGTCCGGACCCCAGAGGATTTCCCACGGGACGTCAAGGTTGGTGGCGATCACTTCTTCTGAAACAACAGTGGAATCGAGCGTGATCTGGCCATGGGATGTGAGTGCACACAAGGAGAGTGAGCAGGTCAGTATGCAGAGATATTGTTTCATGGTGGTGGGTTTTGGTTTATTGTCATCCGAAAAGCACCACAGGAACACCCCGTTTAATACCTAAAGAGTGGTCTTGCCCATTTTAAGGATGACGTCAAATTCCTTTTTCCTGATTGGCATGACAGACAACCTGCCGATGCGCACAAGCGCAATATCCTTGAGCTTAACTTCCGCTTTCACAGCGTCAAGTCCTATCGGCTCGTTCATTTTTTTTACCGGAACGAGATCCACTGCCACCCATCGGTCGTCATCCGTGGTGGGGTCAGGGTAATGTTCCCGCTGAACTTTGGCTATGCCTACAATGTTTTTGCCTTCATTGCTATGATAATACAAAACAACATCGCCTTTCTTCATGTCCATCAGGTGCAGTCTGGCGGCATAGTTTCGCACCCCATCCCAGCATGTTTTTTTATCCTTAAGCAGTTGTTCCCAGGCGTATGTTGATGGTTCTGATTTTACAAGCCAGTAATTCATTCACGGTAAATTTTGAATTCAACTCATCCAAGGTTAGGGATTTTTTCTTGAAATTAACAGTAAATGAGTCGTGGAATTTTTGCCTGGAAAAAAAGTGTTGCGCGGGAATGTTCAGTGTAGAAGGTGGTATAGGGAACATTCCCGCGCAACGATTGGCATGGAGGGAGGTAACGTTTCGTCCGGATGCTAGCGGACAATATGATGCCCGCTTTGGTTACCGTCAGTGTCACTTACACTGACATGGTAAACCCCGGCGGGAAGTGCGGACATATCCAAAGTTTGGGATACGGTTCCGGGCGAGCAGGTTTTATCTATAACCAGCCGTCCGGTGTTGTCGATCAAACGGATTTGTTGAACATGTGTCTGAGATTCCCAGGTGATGGTCAATTGATCCCGGACCGGATTGGGGTATGCGTGAAAGCGGATTTTGGATGCCTCTTCTTTGATGCCCACAGTCTGAAAATAATCCAGTACATCTTTTACGGCTTCATCCACGGCACCCTGCGTATTCAGCATGGCGGCATTAAAATAATAGGCAAGCACCTGATAGGTTCCGTTATCAAAATAGGTGGCTGAAGGGTATCCGCTCAGGGTGTAGGTACCTGGCCCCATTTCATAAACCACCTGCGTACCTGCAGCGGGAGTGCCCCCGTCGCCCCACCATAGGGTAGACCACACGAATGTCAGAGGGGTTTGATCTGTAATGGTATGACCGGACGCAAGATCCATTTGTGGTACGCCCTCATTGCTGTCGTTTCCGTAAGATTGCACATCGTAGCTGTCGATGCCGAAAAGAACAGCAGCCTGATCGGTAGAATTGAAGTATACCGGTGGCGCATCATAGAGGTCGTAAAGAAAATCGTTTCCGATGACCCAGAGTGCACCGCCGCTATTAAGGTATTGGTATAACTCCTGGTTGATGGTATCCATTCCTCCCCACAACTGGAGGTCCACTCCATTGCTGCCGGTATACCAGATCACCAGGTCGATGCCGGACATGTCGGTTGCAAAAGTGGGACTGGCGACCATTGTTGCAGCATCAAATGTGGTGAAGTTGTGTCCGCTGTTGGTCAGTGCGGTGGTAAGATTGGCATTGCCTGCGGAGTCAATATCCGTGTCTACAACATAAAGCACATTGAGTTGTGCCTGGGAAGTAAGGCTGAGGCAAAGGGCAGCCAGTGCAGTATAGAGTTGTTTCATATCAATGGTGTTTTGGTTGACTACTGCACAAAGATTCGGTAAGAAATGAGGGCGATTCAACCCAAAACAGAAGCGGATTAGGAAGTGTCCGTGTTTTGATTTTGACTTACATGGTTGATTCTCAATAACAAAAAAAGCCCGATATAGGGCTTCTGATTCCCTTTACCGGGTGGATGGAAATAAAAAAGGAGCCTTGATTCAAGGCTCCTTTTCAGTTGTAAGGTATGGTCAGTTCTTACCAGACGGTAATGTTGTATGTATTTCCGTTGATGGTAAGGGTGGCTTTATGGTTGCCAAGGAACTGAATGCTACCAACGTAGTTGTATGATACACCGTTGGAATTGCTACCAGTCAGAACCAGATTGGCAGTACCACTTTGGGTCATACCCAGGAAGCGGGTTACTGAAACGTTATTTACATCCAGATCGATGGAGCCTTTGGCAGAGAAAGAATTGCCGTTGTCATCGGTCAGGGTGTGGTCACCGTTCCTGTGAAGTTTACCATTGAAAAGTACATCGGTCAGACCTGGCTCCAGGTTAGAAACGGACCAGTCAGCGTTGCATTGGTATGCAGAAGACAAATGCGGACCGGTATAATTTCCGCTTTTGTTGGTTACCAGTTGCACGGTTTGCAAATCCTGACTTGGGTTGCAAACATATGAGTTGGCATAGTCCAGGTAGAAGTCCCAGCTGATGTTAAGTCCTGAAGCAGAATGTTGAATGGTGTCGGTGATGGTCGTATCACACAGGGCGAATACGGTCACGGCTTCTGTACCATTTTTCTTTGTAGGGAAAACCAAACGTTGGGTGAGGCTTCTCAGTTCCCAGCTCAAACCGCCGTAATCTTTGGATACGCTCGCACTTACCACCTCGGCAGCTTGCGATTCAGTGATGCCTTGCTGCTGTTCCTTTTCCTTGCTACAAGCAGCCATGATCATCACCGCCGATACCGCAAGATAAACCCTTGTTCTCTTCATGGGAGTTCGTTTTATAATGTTAAGATAAAAATCGAAAAGTGTTACACGGAGGCCATCGGATGCATTTCTTTAAGCCGTAAGCTCATCAAATCAATAGAGCAAGTTTACAAAACGCAACAACACGGGTCAAATCTTTTTATATGTAAATGTTAGAGCCCTGAGGTGAGGTGTTATTGATTTAATTAGTTGAATGTTAATAAGTTGAAGTTGTATTAATTTCACCTTTGAATCATGTGGTCAAGGTAAGATTAACAACACGCAATAGGTGTTTTTACCTTGAATTTAAGCCTCAATGACGGCCAAAATACCAGGTGTATTTGCCCTTGTAACCAAATTCTTTTCGGGTAATTGTTCCGTTTTACGTCCTGGGATTGCGGTAATAAGAAGGGAACTCCGGATCAAATAAAACGTTTCCGGGAAGTTTCTGGGTGAAAAAAGTTTTACGCAAGTTTAACCTGTGCGTATCACATTTATTTGTGGATTTATTGGTCCGTATGGCCCACCAATCGTACATTTGTGGCTCGGTATACGTTCATCAAGCAGGTGTACGTTATTATTTGGGTATCAGGAGGTGAAGTCAATCCTTTCGTAAGTGCCTGCCATTCTTAATGCAGAACAAAGTATGGTTTATTGTGTCATTATTGAAGATCAGCCGGCAGCGGCTGAAGTAATACAGCATATTTTAGATAAGAATTTCACCGACCTGAAGGTGGCGGGAATTGCACGGAATTCAGAAGAAGGAGTAAAGCTTATTCGCAGTAAATCCCCTGACCTTGTACTTACCGATGTGGAACTTCCGGGAGGCAGTGGTTTTGATGTGCTGAACATGACCTCCGATCAATTTTATTAAACCATTTTTATTTCAGCGTTTGAGCATTATGCCATCCGGGCCATCAAAGCGCACGCGGTGGATTACGTGATGAAACCTGTTGATGAACAGGAATTGGTCAGGGCGGTGTGCAAGGCGATGGAGAGAATTAGCCAACAGTCACCGTCCGATGATCAGCCGTCGGAAAAGAAAAAAGGCCGACTCATTCTGAGTAACAACCAGGGGATGATATTTACCCAGGCCAGTGAGATCATCCGGGTGGAGGCGGATAGCAATTACAGTACCTTTTATCTGACAGACAATGAGCGTTACATGATATCAAGAACGTTGGGCTTTTACGAAGATATTCTCAATGCTTATTCATTCTATCGCGTTCATCAGAAACACCTGGTGAATCTGAACTACGTAAGGAAGTTCATCAAAGGCGAAGTTGATCTCGTGGAAATGTGCGACGGCAGCAAGGTGGAAATTTCCCGTCGAAAGAAGACACGCTTTCTTGAATTGATGAAAGTACACGAAGATGCCCAGGAACGGGTACAGGATTAGGTCGCGGAAAGGTCTGCCGCAGAACATCTGATGCTCCGGGAATCCTCCAATCAAACGCTCGAAAAGAAGTACTGGGTCGAAACAGGGCAACGCATTCTGGTGCCGTTCAGAATTTGTTGTGTGATCGGAATACTTCTGAATATCATGGGTGCATACGCCGACCTCGGTCTGCTTGACGAAGCCCATGCACACCTGGTGTGGTTCAGGGCAGGTATCCTCGCTTATTCGGTTGTTGGAATGTGTTTGTCCTTCTTGTGGCGGAGGGGGATCATGAAGTATTTTCAGGAGCTTTTCTCTGGCGCCATCATCATCAATGTCGTTCCCCTGGCTGTGGTTTCCGCCCGAACCGGTGGATTAGACAGTTACTACCAGATCGACATCATGCAATTGCAAATGGCCTTTATTACTTTTCTTCCGACAAACAGGAAGATCGGTGTCTCAACCATCCTCATCACGGGCATTGTTTTTTTTGTTGTGAACGCGATCTGGGCGCCTGAATCAGCAGACTCCGTGGTAGGGATTGTGAATGTGCTGGTCACCATGGTCATTTGTCTGTTCGGTCACCATGTCATTCTTTCAAACAGACTGGAGAGCTACATCAAGAATTCGGAATTGGATAAAGCCAACCTCGACCTTGAGCAGAAGAGTTTGCAGCTGAAGATCAATCCACATTTTTTCTTTAATGCGCTCACCTCCATCCAGCGTTTTACAATGACTAATGATAAGGACGAGGCCACCTCTTATCTCACCAAATTTGCGCGCCTCATGCGCCAAACCCTGAACCATGCCCGTACCAGTTTTGTTCCCCTGGATGAAGAACTGGAATCCATGCGGCTGTATGCAGAACTTGAACTGCTGCCTTACCGGGGTAAACATGAGTTTAAGATGAACGTTGATTCCCGGATCAACACCGCCGACCTGGAGGTGGTGCCCATGTTAATGCAACCCTTCATAGAGAATGCGATTAAACATGGTATTCATCATAAAAATGACGGAGGATTGGTTCAGGTATCCATCGTACCACAAGACGGACAACTGCAATGTACGGTGGAGGACAATGGCATTGGTCGTAAGAAGGCCATGGTGTTTGGTGGTGGCGGTAACCACGATTCTGCCGGACAAGAAATCACCACCAGTCGCCTGGAACTGATCCATCGCATGCTGGGCACGCACAGCAACTTTCTGATCGAGGATCTGCACGATGATTCCGGAAAGCCCCGGGGAACGCGTGTTTCATTTGCCATACCGACTAAGCGGTTGAATATTCCTGTTGAATCAGCGGGTCAAGGGTAAATTCTCCGAACCAAGACAGGATGAAGGTGATGAAATTCTGATTCAACTTCATTCTTAACTCTTCATTCTTAATTATGTGAAGGGGCTGGCCGGTGAGGTTAGTCCCTTTTTTTGATAACAAGTTTTGCTGAATGGTCTCCGGGAAATCAATGATTTGGTAGGCTTGAAGTTTAGTGATTACGTGCGATTGTTGGTTTTGACATGTGTAAAGAATGTGGGGGGGACATTAAGTGTAGAATGACGTTGATTAAGTATTTCGCTAAATAATTTATTAGGAGTCTATGCTATTTAAATTTTTGCTTTATTTCTTAAATAAGCCTCCCTCGCTATCGCTGATTTAAGCGAGTGAACGTTTAATCCGTACCGATAATTTAGGCATTTATTCAGGATGGTCTTTCATTTATATACCATGTGCTCAAACCATTTTCAGATTTTCAAATCGTCACATTAACACATCACCACATTTTCAAATTGTCACATTATCAAATCACCCCATCACCACCTCACCGCATCACCCACCAGCCTTCCAACGTAACAGCCCTACCCTTCGGCTGGCAGGCCAGCCTTCCGGTGCAACGGCCCAACGCTTCGGCTGGCAGGCCCGCCTGCCCTGTAATGGCATTGGCATCGGCCGGCAGGTCACCACATCATCACATTTTCAAATCATCAAATCATCAAATCACCACATCACCACATCACCCCATCACCACATTAACAAATCACCCCGCCCATCCTTCCCTATCCAAGCTCCGGTAGTGGATTGCTTCTGACAGGTGTTCCGTTCTGATGTCCGCGCTGCCTGACAGGTCGGCAATGGTGCGGGCTACTTTCAGGATGCGGTCATAGGCGCGGGCGGAGAGTCCGAGTTTATCCATGGCCTTGTTGAGGAGTTGTTTTCCCTCCTCATCCACCCGGCAGACTTTTCTGAACTGTTTTGAAGACATCTGGGCATTGCAGTGGATGCCGGCGGAAGATGCAAAACGTTCCTCCTGGATCCTGCGGGCGGCGATGACCCGTTCCCGTACGGCGGCACTTTTCTCTGAGATGCGATCTTCGGAAAGTTCGGATACGTTCACGGGTGTCACTTCCACGTGCAGATCGATGCGGTCGAGGAGGGGGCCGCTGATGCGGTTCAGGTATTTCTGTACGATGCCCGGGGCGCACACACAGTCTTTGTCGGGGTGGTTGTAAAAACCGCAGGGGCAGGGATTCATAGAGGCGACCAGCATGAAGCTGGCGGGGTAGTCTACGCTGACGCGTGCCCGGGAGATGGTGACCATGCGTTCCTCAAGGGGCTGGCGCATGACTTCCAGCACGGCGCGTTTGAATTCGGGGAGTTCATCGAGGAAGAGGACGCCATGGTGTGCGAGGGAGATCTCTCCGGGTTGGGGATAGCTGCCACCGCCGACCAGGGCCACATCGCTGACCGTGTGATGTGGAGCGCGGAAGGGGCGTTCGGTGATCAGCGGTGTGCCGGTGGGCAGGCGTCCTGCCACGGAATGTATTTTGGTGGTCTCCAGTGCTTCGGTCAGGTCCAGGGGCGGGAGGATGGTGGGGAGCCTTCTTGCCAGCATGGTTTTACCGGCGCCGGGTGGACCGATGAGGATGATGTTATGTCCGCCGGCGGCTGCGATCTCCAGCGCCCGCTTGATGTTCTCCTGGCCTTTCACATCTGAGAAATCGGCGTCGGAGGTGTGTGTGTTCTGGCTCAGGTAATCTTCAGGCCGGCAGGTGATGGCCTGCATGCCGGATTGCGTGTTGTTAAAGAATCCGATCACATCAAGGATATTCCGGGCGCCGTATACCTCCAGGCCTTCCACGATGGATGCTTCGCGTGCATTGTCTTCCGGGAGGATGATGCCCCGGAAGCCTTCTTTCAAAGCTTGCACGGCGATGGGCAGCGTACCGCGTATGGGTTTGAGTCCACCGTCGAGGGACAGCTCTCCCATGATGATGAATCGGTCCACTTCGTTGTGTGTGATCTGGCCAGTGGCAGCCAGGATACCGATGGCCAGGGTCAGGTCGTAGGCGGCGCCTTCCTTGCGGATATCTGCCGGTGCCATATTGATCACAATTTTTTTTCCGGGAATCCGGTAGCCCACATTCTTGAGGGCGGCTTCGATGCGTTGGTGGCTCTCCTTCACGGCGCTGTCTGCCAGGCCGACGAGGAAAAAGTTCACGCCGGTATCCACGTTCACCTCCACGGTAATGGTGATGGCATCCACCCCGTGAACGGCACTGCCATGGGTCTTAACAAGCATTTTTGGGTAAAATTACCGGAAGGTCGTTGTGTGGTGGACCAATGTTCTACCGAAAATCACCCGTGTAACATTTGGTCGGCATTGAGGCATTTTACCTCACCAAATCACACATCACACATCACCAAATATCCTCCAGCCCGGCGATCACGGCATGGATGATCTTGATGTGCATTTCCTGGATACGGTCTGCATATCCGTTGTGGGGCACGCGAACCTCTATATCGCAGAGGCCGGCAAGTTTTCCACCGTCCTTTCCGGTCAGGGCGACCACCTTCATTCCCATGGAGCGGGCTTGTTCGGCTGCCTTGCATATGTTGGGAGATTGACCGCTGGTGCTGATGGCCAGCAGCACATCACCGGGTTTGCCCAGGGCTTCCACCGCCCTTGCAAATACTTCTTCATATCCGTAGTCATTGGCCACACATGAAAGGTGTCCGGGATCGGAGATGGCCATGGCGGCCATAGGTTTTCTGTTTTCGCGGAACCGGCCGGTAAGCTCTTCGGCAAAGTGCATCGCATCGCTCATGGAGCCACCGTTTCCGCAGGTCATGATCTTACCACCTCCTTTAAGAGAGGCGGACATCAGACTTATTACTTCACCAACTTTCGCCACGCCCCCGGATGCAAGGAAATCATCCAGTAAAGCCCTTGCTTCCTCAAAATGAGTTTTTATGGAGTCCATGGTAAGTTTGGTCGATTTTGTAAAGGCAAAGTTAATAAAAACGAAGTTGCAGTATTGTGTTTAGAAACTGCATTCTCTATATTGGGCTACGTTTCCGTAAGGAAATGTATTGGAACGCGCTTAACTAAATTTTTCGTGAAAGTCATCAAGCATATCATAGGTGCATGCACATGCATGCTCTTCCTGATGGGAATGTCCGAACCTGTAAGCTCTCAGAACCCGGATGACCTGGATTGTTTTCAACAGTGGGAGCAGGTATTTCTGGATCGAGGTGCATATGATGTGGAGGACGGCGAATACAATGATGTGATCGTGACCATCAGGTCCAAGGTGAAACGATCCGAAGATGACTACATCATGGAAACCGTTACCAAGTGTTATTCAGGGAAAGCCACCGTATTGGAAGGCAAGGTGAGTGAGATCTTCATCAAGGTGGTAGATAATTCCTATGAGAAGCTGGATAGGAAATTCAAGTATTTCAATCAGGACGCAACCATAGAGAACGGAATGACCCGGAATATTGTGACGAAAGAAGGAGAGCTGATCAACGTGATCTTTTCCGGAAAGCTGAAACCAAAGAGTCCGGATAAGGCCATTTCGAAAGCAGAAAGTGCACAATGAGATGGAATGGCCCGGCATTTGTAATTAACTGTATTTGGAGGTATCACAATAATTGGCTAAATTGAAACTTTGACGCTTGCCGCGGAGTATAGAGAGTGATACCGCGTAGAATGTAGAATAGAGTT
The DNA here is from genome assembly GCA_020435415.1 of Flavobacteriales bacterium. Taxonomy (NCBI): domain Bacteria; kingdom Pseudomonadati; phylum Bacteroidota; class Flavobacteriia; order Flavobacteriales; species Flavobacteriales bacterium. Next base: position 588 of record JAGQZQ010000001.1, on the reverse strand, counting down.
AGGTAAAGGATCAAAATACAGAGCAAAATTCATGAAAAAAATTTGTTTCTCCCTGTTGTTGGCACTGGGTACGTATGCAGGCGCATGGGCCCAGGCGGATTCTGACTGCTTCACCAAATGGGCGGTCCTGTTTGAAAAAAGAGGATCCGAACCCGTCCCCGACGGTGAATATGAAAATGCGATCATCTCCATCAGGAAAAACATATATGATGAAGAAACCGGCCTGACAGAAACCATCATCAATTGCTATTCAGGAAAGGCTGTGGTAGAAGGCGGAAAGGTCACCGGAATGTTTCTCAGACTGGTGGATAATTCCTATGAGAAGATAGACAGGGACTACAAATACAACATCGATGCGGTCGTAGAGAACGGCATCTCCAAAACACGCGTTACCAAATCAAATGAACTGATCAACGTGATATTCCCGGACAAGCTGAAGCCGAAAAAGCAGGCTTACCAGGAAGCGCCGCCGCCACCTCAGTATGCGGAAGAATAGTTAGAGTAGGCAGGAGGCAGTTGGCAGGAGGCAGTTCGAACGATATGATAAACCGGGAAAGTTTTACTTCCCAGTTTTTTTATTGAATCTGC